>JAYEOD010000232.1:0-3090 GCA_034722575.1 Bacteroidota bacterium
AGAAGCATGTGTACCAATATTTTTTTTGCTTTTAATATTTAGAACGCCACCAAGAAAAGAGATTAATTCATTGCAGATATAGAGTCCCATTCCGGTGCCTTCATATTGTCGAGTATAACTGGAGTCGCCTTGATCTAAATCCGAAGTGAAATTAGTAATTATGTTTGCCGGAATACCAATTCCGGTATCTTGTAGTTCAAAATGCAGAGAGGTTTCGTTTTCTTCTATGCTTTGCGCTAATATTTTTATTGTAGCAGTGCCGTGGCGTGTAAATTTTACGGCATTTTCAACTAAGTTTATTAGTATTCTATGTAGTTTAGGACTGTCGCCAATGATTGTTTCGGGGATGTTTTTGTCGATATTTAACACAATATCAACACTGTTCTGTTTGGCTGTAAGTTGTACTGTTTCAACAATATTTGCTATCTGTTTTGTAATGCTGAAAGGGTTTTTATTATGTGATAAAGAGTCTGATTCTATCTTTTTAAAGTCAATTACATTATCAATTAATTGTGATAATCCGGAAGTGATTTTTTCTAGCTTATCAACAATAGAGGTTTGTTTATCAGACAGCTCGGTGTCTTTTAAAATGTCTATTAATCCTGTAATACCGTGTACCGGGGTTCGCATTTCGTGGCTGGTATTAGCTATAAATTGCGTTTTAGATTTGTTTGCTTTTTCAGCTAAAAGGAACGCCTCTTTTAAGCTCTTGTTTGCTTGTACTATGTCGGAGATGTCGCGCGATACCATGGTGAATTCGTGCTCATTATTAGCCGAAAGGCTTAGTGTTGTATTTTGTCCGAGCCATATATCATGTTTGTCTTTTGTTTTTATTGCGAATTCAAGATATGTTGCCGGTATGTTTTTGTTTATCTGTTCGCTGTAAAAGCGCACTACATTTTTCAGTGATTTGTTTTCTACCAAATCATCTAATCTCATGCCTTTAATCTCAGCCATAGAATAACCAAATTTTTCCAAGGCTTTTTCGTTAATAAAGGTAAAGCGTCTGTTTTTATCAACTTTATAGATAAAATCTGATGTGTATTCTACAATGTCTTGGTATTTTAATTCTTGTTTTCGAATTAGTTCACCCTTGCGTTTTCTGTCGCGTGCATTGCCAATAGCTTGAGCCAGAAAATAAAACAGTCTTATAGATTGTCGAGAGATATTACTGCTGTGAGTCTCGAAATTAAAACCTATAAATCCTTCTAAATCGCCAAATACTACTAAAGGGATGGCGATTAATGATTTTATAGGGAAGGATTCTATTATCCGTTTTTCGGATGCGAATTCATCAGACAGTATAGAAGTGTCTGGTAAATAGATGGGTTTAAAGTTTTCTAGTCTTTTTTTCCATGCCGGAAAATTATTAATATTATAATTTTGAAATGCGCTTTTTTTGCTTTTTATACCTGTGTTGCACCATTCATGGGTAGAAGACATCTTACTTGTTGCATTGTGAATATTAATAAGATAACTCCTGTCGGCATTTATATATGAACCAATTTTTTTTAAAGCGTAGTTTATACCATCGTCAATCTCTTCAAGAGGTAAATTAATGAAAGAGGATGAGAGTTCAAGTATCTCTCTTTCAAAATCAAGAGTATTTTTTAATTCAATTTCCGTTTTTCTTACTGCTTTTTCTGCTTCTAAGCGTTTGGTTAGTTCGTTGATAGATTTTGTGTGATCGATACAGCCTACTATGGAATAAGAAAACTGTTTTATTACACTGTTTAGTTTAGCTTGTTCTATTTTGTTCCATTCATATTTTCTGGCGAATTGATACATCTTAATAAAGCCAAAATCACCTAAACGAAAAATAGTATAAACTCCCTTATGAATACCCTGCTCTCCTGTGCATTTTTCAAAAAAACTATCGCCATACGATACAGAGAAGGAATCGGTATTGTGTAATTTGATTATTATTGGATGATTATTATCGAGTTCTTTTTTTAAAAAGCGAAATTCAGGATTGCCATATATATTAACATATTTATCAACGCCATTTGGATGTAGGTAGTTGTCTTTTATCCAAACGGAAATAATGTCGATACTCTTTCTCGACATCAATACTGTTACAAAAGAATTAATATTGTCTTTTAAATCTACAGAGCGACCTGTAGAAAGAGATAGCTCATATAACAGCGAAATATCTCGTACAATATCTGTATCTGTTCTTTTATTTACTATCATTAATAGCTCCTATTACAGTTGTTTTATTGAAAAATTCTAATGCTCCTGATTCTAAAGAGGATATTTCTCCCAAAGAGAGGACCCCAAATAAGTTTATTTTGCTATCTTTTTTCTTAACAAAATTATATACTGTTTGCAGCTCTTCTTTATAATCATTTTTTAAAAAGAGTTTTCTCGAAACGCAATCAACCATCATAACTTTATTAACTTCTTTATTAGCTGATAGAGCTTCTTGTGCAGCAGTGCCTGCCGCCTCAATAAGATTCTGTTTTTCTCCTTTTAAGATGTGAATAATAGTGTTTTCAGGCACTTCTCCTACACATATAATATCGTTATTATCATCCATTAATAATGGATCTCTGACGATATACTCTTCTTGTTCTCGATAAATACCAAATGGATACCCTTTGGCTATATCGTAAAAATTATCTCTGTTAATTTTTTTTGCGTCATTAGGTAAAAGAGCTTCTTTATATACATCAAAAGCAGCGTCCCAATTTATATTGCTGATGATGTTTTTATTTGATTTGGTGATTACGAAAGGTCCTTTAAACTCAACCCAGCCATGTTTTACGCTTAAATGCGAACTTACGTCAACAAAGGCAATTAATGCAGCATTTTTAAAAATCCCTTTGCGGCAAAATAGTACCGGTTTTTGAATAAAATCCATTGTTCCGGCTCCTCCTCCAATGTATTTTACCGTAGAACCTGATTTTTGATATAGTTTTGATAAAAAACCGGCAATATTAGCTGATAAACCATCTACTAATACTATTCCTAATCGTTTTTTATCAATATCAACAATTTTGTTCAGGTTAGGGATTTCAATATTATTATTGTTTTCTAATCCTTGAATAAGAATAGGTGCTGCCGACGAAGAGATCTCTTCAATTAATA
>JAYEOD010000233.1:0-15745 GCA_034722575.1 Bacteroidota bacterium
CTTCCATTGCAGCTTGTAGCGCATTAATAGGATCTATTTCAGTAATAATAACACGTGCGCCATATGAACGCATAGATTTTGCACTTCCTTTACCAACATCGCCATAACCTAATATAACAACAACTTTTCCGGCAAGCATAACGTCTGTAGCGCGTTTAATGCCATCGGCTAACGATTCGCGACAACCATACAGGTTATCGAATTTTGATTTTGTAACAGAATCGTTAACATTAAATGCAGGCATTTTTAAAGTGCCATTTTTATGCATTTGGTATAATCTGTTAACTCCGGTAGTAGTCTCTTCCGAAACGCCTTTTAGATCAGCGCAGGCTTTTTCCCACTTTTTATTATTTTCTTTTAAGGTCTTTTTAAGTAATTTAATTAAGGCAATCTCTTCAACACTCTCTCCTTCTCTGTTAAGAATCTCCGGATTACTTTCTACTTTCATTCCTTCATGAAGCATAAGAGTAGCATCACCACCGTCATCAACAATTAAGTGAGGCCCTTTTCCGTTCTCAAAGTCAAGCGCTTGCATAGTACACCACCAATATTCATCTAAAGTTTCGCCTTTCCATGCAAATACAGGAACACCACTTTTAGCGATTGCGGCAGCAGCATGGTCTTGTGTAGAGAAAATATTACAGCTGGCCCATCGCACATTAGCTCCTAAGGCAACAAGAGTCTCTATTAAAACTGCTGTTTGGATAGTCATGTGTAATGATCCGGTTACTCTGGCACCTTTTAAAGGTTGTTCTTTAGAATATTTTTCTCTTATAGCCATTAAACCCGGCATCTCTTTTTCTGCTATCTCTATCTCTTTTCTTCCAAATTCTGCTAAAGAAATATCAGCAATTTTATAATCATTATTCATGGTTCTTATATCTTTTTAATAAAAAATAAATTTTACACAAAAATAACTAATTTTATATAACTGAGTACGTTTTATAAAAACCTCTATCCTTAATAGAGTTTTGTAAGTATTTTAACCTAACCGAAAGTATTTATCTGTTATAGAGTACATTATTTGTTTTCAATATTAATTACTTGCGATAGTATAGAATGGGTGCTGTATTTATCTGATATCATGGTTGTTGCAAATGTTTTTTTTATTATTGATAAAAAATCGATATTAATATTTTTATTTGTTTCATTTTTAATAATTTTGCACTGTTATTTTATTAACAACAAGGTAAAAATATAAAAAAAGATGCGTTTAAAATATAGAGCAAAAGCAGGGAGTTTCGAGTCGAGTGATATACTCATTCTATCGGAACCTGCAGATAAAGGCACCGGACGAGATGTGAGAATCAACTCCGCAGTAATGTTACAATTTGGCGATAGTATTAAAGAAGCTATTACCAATATACTTGATAAATACGAAATAGATGATGTTAAACTTACAGCTCAAGACAAAGGAGCTTTAATACCAACTATTAGTGCCAGAGTAGAAACAGCAATAAAAAGATCATTAGGTTTACAGGAAGGAACTTTAAAATGAGTTTAAATCACAAACGACGAACCATGTTATATATCCCGGGAAATAACCCGGCGATGCTTCAACAAGGTGGTGTATATGGCGCCGATTCAATCTTGTTAGATTTAGAAGATGCCGTAGCTTTAAATCAAAAAGATGCTGCGCGAATTTTGGTTAGCAATATGCTAAAGTCTATGGATTATTACGATGCAGAAGTATGTGTTCGTATTAACTCTTTAAGTACACCATTCGGACAAGCAGATTTAGAGGCAATTGTTCCTCTTCAACCGGATTCTTTAAGAGTTCCGAAAACAGAGACTGTTGAGGAGTTAGCTGAATTAATTAAAACGATAGAGAAAATTGAAAAAAAGCATGATCTTCCGCATGATAAAATGACTATCCATGCTATGATAGAGACTGCTCTTGGTGTTCAGAATGTTTTTGAAATTGCGAAATTCTCGAAGAGAGTTGATGCTATAACAATTGGTGGGCAAGATCTTACAGCTGACATGAATATTGCCAGTACAAAAGATGGTGCAGGAATCGATTTTGCCAGAAAAAGAATTATTATGGCTGCCAAAGCCAATAATATAGATGCTATTGATACTGTTTTTGTTGATGTAGATGATGATGATGGTCTTAGGTTAGATGCGGAATATGGTAAAAAAATCGGTTTTACCGGAAAAGCAGTTATTAACCCTCGTCAAATCGAGGCTGTTCATGATGTATATACACCTACTGATGAAGAGATAAGAAAAGCTACTAAAGTATATAAAGCCTTTATTAAAAATACAAAAGAAGGTATTGGGGTTTTTGCAGTAGATGGCAAAATGGTTGACAGACCGGTAGTAGCACGTGCTGAACACATATTGACATTAGCAGATATTGATTTAAGTTCTTTTGAGTAACACCAAAAACATATCAAAATGAGCGATAAAAATCGTTTCTTTTTCTCTTCTTCTTTGTTTAAAAATAATTACGTAGCTAAGGCTATGAAATGATTTTTAATCGCGAATAAGAAAAAAACAATTCAATTTTTTTTATCGATCATTTTAACACGTATTTGGAGTAACACCAAAAGGAGAATTCTTAAAGAAAAAAGAAATGAAAAATAGTTTAGGAAAAGAGATTCCGGAATATATAGAAGGGATAGGTAAAGTAGAAGCCTATCAAGGAGCTTGGACAAAATTAAATAAAGGATGGATGGATGAGCAAACTCTTCCACCTCCTATTAAAGCTCAAAAACCACACTTTAATAAAAAATGTAACACGTTAGAAGACGCTGTTCTTCAGTGTAATCCTCATGATGGAATGACAATTTCGTTTCACCATCATTTAAGAGGCGGAGATTATCTGTTGATAAATACAGTGAAATTATTATCAAAGATGGGAATTAAGGATATTTGCCTTGCTTCATCTTCGTTAACAACAGCTCACGATGGCCTTTTACCATTTTTAAAAGATGGTACTATTACTAAAATATTTTCTTCAGGAATTAGAGGAAAATTAGGAGAGGCTATCTCTTATGGTATTTTAGATACTCCTGTAACAATACACTCACACGGTGGACGTGCAAGAGCAATTCAAACAGGTCGTATCCGTATCGACTTAGCAATTATTGGTGCTTCGGCTGCAGATATTGAAGGAAACGCAACAGGATCGCACGGAAAAAGTGCTTTTGGCTCTATTGGTTATGCTATGATAGATTCATGGTATGCCAGTCGTGTTATTATTGTTACCGATAATATTGTGGAGTATCCATGTGTACCTCCTTCTATTCGTCAAAATTATGTCGATTTTGTTGTGGAGATAGATACTATTGGTGATGCGAAAAAAATTGCCAGTGGTACTACACGAATCACAAAATCGCCACTCGATTTGCGTATTGCGCAGATGGCTGCTGAGGCTATTACAAAGTCTGCTTATTTTAAAGAGGGATTCTCTTTTCAGGTTGGTGCCGGTGGAGCCTCTTTGGCAGTAGCTAAATTTGTTCGTAAAGAGATGCAAAAACGAGAGATGAAAGGTAGTTTTTTGCTTGGTGGTGTTACTTCTGTTTTAGTTGATATGCTGGAAGAGGGACTTTTTAAATCAATTTTTGATGTTCAATCATTTGATTCCGAAGTGAGTTCTTCTATATTAAATAATACATATCACATCGAAATACCTTCAGGATTGTATGCAAATCCATTTAATAGTGGATGTATGACAAATAAACTTGATGTTGTTGTTTTAGGAGCGCTGGAAATTGATACAGATTTCAATATTAATGTTATTACAGGAAATGATGGCAATATAAGAGGAGCATCAGGCGGACACAGTGATACTGCATCCGGAGCGCAACTTACAGTAGTAGTTTGTCCTTCATTTAGAGGTCGTATTCCTATTGTAAAAGAGCATGTTCATAATATTGTTACTCCGGGAGAGACTGTTGACCTGTTAGTTACTGAGAGAGGTGTTTGTGTTAATCCAAATAAGCCATATCTTGAAAAAGAGTTAAAAGAGGCCGGATTAAAGATTAAAAATATTGTTGATTTAGCTAAAGAGGTAAAAGAAATTACCGGAGAACCAAAAACTATAAAAACGTTGGATAGAATTGTTGGTGTTATTGAATATCGCGATGGCACAATAATTGACACTATCAAGCAAACCAAAGGCGACATAGATAGCCTGTTTTAACTGGATTATGAGCTTAGAAAAGATATTATCCGCTAAAGAGCAACGTGCTGAAATGAGACAAAAGTTCGCCCAAAAGGGTTTTGCCTCTATAAGTCTTAGTTTAAACATCCCTTCGTATCCTAAAAGTAACGAAGAGATAAAAAAGTTCTTTTTACTGATAAAAACGGAACTGGAAGATTATTTTTTGGCTCATAGAATATTACTTGTAAAACAAGAAGAAATCACCCTAACTGATAGTGCGGGTGATTTCTTTATTGTTCCTATCGCATCACAATTAAAAGATATTCTAAAAATAAAAGCCCTTTGTGAACTTTTTGAAATAGGTAATTCTTTAGGGCGTATTATTGATATAGATGTTGTGGATTCAAAAGGAAATCCTGTTTCATCAGGAAAACTGAAAAAATGTTTTTTATGCGATTTGCCCGCAATAGAGTGTATGCGTAATGCAAATCACACAAAGCAAGAGTTGCGAAACTATATCGAGAAACAGATAGTAGGATATCTTTATAGAGATAAACTAAAAAATGCCAAAACAAAATTATCGGCATATGCAACACAAAGTCTGTTATACGAAGTGTCATTAAGTCCTAAACCCGGCTTAGTGCATCGCTTTGGTAGCGGATGTCATACCGATATGGATTTTTTTAGTTTTATAAATTCCAGCTCAGTACTCTCTACTTATTGGCAGGAAATTATCGAATTAGCTTATAATACAACATTAAATATTGAAGAGAGCCGAATTGTTCTAAGGAAAACAGGCATTGCAATGGAGAGAAGCATGCTGCAATTTACCGGAAAAGTGAATACGCAAAAGGGTGCTATTTTTATTATCGGCACAATGGTTTTTGTTATTGCTAAACTAATCGCATCTGATAAAGAAATTTGCGATAAAAATATAAGAGCCTTAATTGCTGAGTTGCATAAAGATATTTTACATGATGAATTATTACGACAAAAAAATAGTGTCGCCTCTCATGGAGTAAAAAACTATCGTAATTATGGCGAGGAAAATGGCGGTGGAATTAGAAAAGAAGTTGCACTGGGCTTTCCTGTTTTATTTGATGATGCACTTCCTGTGATACGAGGGTTGATGAATGGGAGATCTTTTATATTAAATGAAGAGACTACTCAACGCATCCTGACAAAGATATTACTGAAAATTATTAGCAAAAATAGCGATAGTAATATAATTTTTCGTTCCGATGTAGAGACATTAAAACAGTTGCAAAATATAGCAAAAGAGTGTTTCTACCAAGAGAACGAATTTGTGAGCAACTATAATGAATTACAAGATTTCTGCATAAATAAAAACATCTCACCCGGTGGTTCGGCAGATTTGCTTGCCGCAACAATTTTTATTTACCAAACACAACAAAACTTATAAAATGGATACCTCAACACAAGAATTTTCGATTTTCCATATTGAAATAATGGATTTAGAAATTGCGTTAGACGAGAAATTGATAAGTGATTTTACAACGAAATATAATATCTGTTTCGATAAAACAAGCGTGGATTACACAATAGGTCTGTTTAACGAAAAGAGCCAATTAATTGGTACAGGCTCCTCTTCGGGCAATATTTTAAAATATATTGTTGTAGAGGAAGAGTATAGGGTAAGTAATGCTTTTGCTCAAATCACAACTCACTTAACAGATTATGTTTTAGAGTATCACGAAGATATTTCTGTATATACGCATCCTAAAAATATAATGCTTTTCGAAGGACTTGGTTTTAAGCTTGTAGAAAAAGCCCTTCCGCTGTTTTGTATGTTGGAATTTGGGGTTTCGTCAATAAATAATTATGTAGAATATTTAAAAAAAATAAAATCTACAAAAGAGCATAAACGCACTTCCTCTATTGTGGTTAATTGTAATCCTTTTACAAAAGGACATTTATATTTGATAGAGAAGGCTGCTGCAGAAAATGATCTTTTGTACTTATTTGTAGTACAGGAAAATTTGTCTGTTTTTCCTTTCGAGATAAGATGGGAATTGATAAAAAAAGGTATCTCGCATCTTGACAATGTGATAATGGTAAAAGGAGGAAATTATATTGTTTCGGGAGCCACTTTTCCTTCATACTTTTTAAAATCATCGAAAAGTAGCGCTATAATCGAAAATCAAGCAGAACTTGACATTAGAATTTTTAGTAAATATATTGTTCCAACATTAGGGATTAACTTGCGTTATATAGGAACAGAAACTTATTGTAACACAACAAATGCTTACAATAAGGCGATGCATAAATTGCTTCCGACAAAAAATGTGGAGGTAAAAGAGATAGAAAGAGTTTGTATTGATAATAAAGAATCTAATAATTATATTAGCGCATCAAAAATTCGCGATGCTATAAAACACGATTGTTTGGAAGATATGTTTGACAGCCTTCCGGATAGTACTAAAGATTTTTTGTTGTCGGATGCAGCACAACCTATTATAGAAAAGATAAAACAAAGTAAAGGGAGACATTAAAAAGTGTATCTCTTACATAAATAATTAACTAAGAATAATCGCACCAAAATTTTATTGATATGTTAATAAATATAAATACTGTTAAATCAGTTTATAAAAAGATTGACGAAAATGTGGACAAAGCAAGAGAGTTAGTAGGACAACCACTTACACTTGCAGAGAAAATTCTCTATTCGCATTTAGAAAACCCTGTAGAAAAAGCTTTTGTAAGAAGCAAAGACTATGTTGATTTTAAGCTAGACCGCGTTGCTATGCAAGATGCAACAGCGCAAATGGCTTTGTTACAGTTTATCAATGCCGGAAAAAGTAAGGTTGCTGTACCAAGTTCTGTACACTGCGATCACTTGATTAGAGCTGAGGTAGGAGCTGAAAAAGATTTGCCTATTGCAAAAGTGCAAAATAAAGAGGTATATGATTTTTTAGAGTCGGTATCAAATAAATATGGTATTGATTTTTGGAAGCCGGGTGCAGGTATTATTCATCAAGTTATTTTAGAAAATTATGCTTTCCCGGGTTCTATGATTATAGGAACCGATTCGCATACAGTAAATGCCGGAGGAATGGGTATGGTTGCTGTTGGTGTTGGCGGTGCCGATGCTGTTGATGTAATGGTTGGTTTACCTTGGGAGCTGAAGTTCCCGAAACTTATTGGTATAAAATTAACAGGTAAGTTAAACGGTTGGACTGCACCAAAAGATATTATCTTAAAAGTAGCAGGAATTCTTACTGCAAAAGGTGGTACAGGAGCTATTATAGAATATTTTGGCGAAGGAGCCGAAAGTATTTCTGCAACCGGAAAAGCTACTATTTGTAATATGGGAGCAGAAGTTGGAGCAACTACTTCGATGTTTGCTTACGACGAGCATATGGCATCGTATTTGAAAGCTACCGGAAGAGAAGAGGTTGCTGTTGAAGCAAACAAAATTGCTCGCCACTTAAAAGCTGACAACGAAGTTTATGCTAATCCTGAAAAATATTATGATGAGGTATTAGAGATTAATTTAGACGAGTTAGAGCCACACCTTAACGGACCGTTTTCTCCGGATAGAGCATGGCCTATATCTAAATTTGCTGAGGCTGTAAAAAACAACGATTTCCCAACAAAAGTATCTGTTGGTTTAATTGGTTCTTGTACTAACTCTTCTTACGAAGATATTACAAAAGCAGCTTCTGTAGCGCGTCAGGCTTCTGATAATAATATTAAAGCTAAAGCAGATTTCTTTGTTAGTCCGGGTTCTGAACTAGTACGTTATACTGTAGAACGCGATGGTTTGATTGCTGACTTAGAGTCTATCGGAGCAGTTGTATTGGCAAATGCTTGTGGTCCTTGTATTGGTCAGTGGAATAGAAAAGGAGCTGAAAAACAAGAGAAAAATGCTATTATACAAAGTTTTAACAGAAACTTTGCAAAGCGTGCTGATGGTAATCCTAATACACTTGCTTTTGTTGCTTCTCCCGAAATAGTAACTGCTTTTGCAATTTCCGGTGATATGTCGTTTAATCCTTTAACAGATACTCTTACAAACGAAAATGGTGAAGAGGTGATGTTAAAAGAGCCAACTTCTATCGAGTTACCGGTAAAAGGTTTCGATGCTGAAGATATAGGATTTCAAGCACCAATGAAAGATGGTTCTAAAGTTGAAGTAATTATATCTCCGGATTCAGAACGTTTACAGTTTTTAACGCCTTTCGAGAAATGGAACGGTGAAGATTATAAAGGTCTTAAGTTGCTAATAAAAGCAAAAGGAAAATGTACTACTGACCATATCTCTATGGCTGGTCCATGGTTACGCTTCCGCGGACATTTAGATAATATCTCAGATAATATGCTAATTGGTGCTGTTAACTATTTTGGTGAAGGAATTAATAGCGTAAAAAATCAACTGACAGGAGAGTTTGGTAAAGTGCCTGATACTGCCAGAGCATATAAAGCAGCAGGTATTGGTTCTGTTGTTGTAGGCGATGAGAATTATGGCGAAGGTTCATCGCGCGAACATGCTGCTATGGAGCCTCGTAATTTAGGTATTCAGCTTGTTATAGTGCGCTCTTTTGCGCGTATTCACGAAACAAACCTTAAAAAACAAGGCTTGTTGGGTTTAACATTTGCTAACAAAGAAGATTATGACAAAATCCAAGAAAACGATACTTTCGATTTATTAGGATTAACATCATTCTCTCCTGATAAACCGCTTACTTTAGTGGCTCATCACGCAGATGGTACAAAAGATGAAATTGTAGCAAATCATACTTATAACGATAGTCAAATTGAGTGGTTTAAAAAGGGTTCGGCATTGAACTTAATAAAAGAGCTAAACGCTTAATTTAAAATTAACAAGTCGCAGACCGACTAATTAACAAAAGAGCCGGTTAAATGTAACTGCTTTTTTAAGTTGTTCTGTGATAAATGAAGCGCTAAAAGTTTACTGCGTATTTTACGAAAGAGTATAAACCGTTTGGTTTATACTTTTTTTTGTTTTTCCTTTACGGGATGCAGAGGGTCTTTTTTATATTGAAATATAAAAAAAAGAGACTCGTCTTTGGGTATGTTTTATTATCTTTGTTTAATAAAGTACTACAAAAACAGATCCTAAATGCATCTATACAATAAAATAAAAAGTAAATCCGATTCAAACACAAAACAATTTGCTGTTTTGATAGATCCTGATAGCTACTCGGAAAACTCATTAAAAGAGGTTGTTAGCATTAGCGAAAAGTCCTTGGTTGATTACTTTTTTGTTGGCGGAAGTTTGTTAACAACAACAAAATTTCATGAAACTGTTGCATTTATTAAATCTAATAGCAGCATTCCTGCAATAATTTTTCCCGGCAGTTCAATACAAATTGACTATAGTGCCGACGCAATACTTTTTCTATCATTAATATCAGGTCGTAATCCCGATTTACTTATCGGACAGCATGTACAGGCAGCTCCATTATTAAAAGCCAGCTCTTTAGAAGTTATCTCTACCGGATATATTCTTATCGATAGCGGAAGAAGTACAACAGCGTCATATATCAGCAATACCACTCCTATTCCTCACGATAAAGATGATATTGCAGTATGTACAGCTCTTGCAGGACAATATCTCGGTCAGAAATTAATTTACTTAGATGGTGGTAGCGGAGCCGATAATGCTATTTCTACCTCTATGATATCGAGTATAAAAAATGCTATTGATATTCCTATAATTATTGGTGGTGGTATTAATACAGCCAAAGCAGCCAAAAAAGCTTCGTTAGCAGGCGCTGATATTGTGGTAGTTGGTAATACGATTGAAAAAAATCCGTCTGTAATAAAAGAAATCTCAGAAGCCATACATTCTATTTAACTACAAAATTTTTATCCTGTATCCAGCATCCCGAACATCATGTCTTGTATCCAGCATCGTGTATCCTTAATTTTGTGTACCCTGCATCGTGAACCATCTCTCTTTTCGATATTATTAAATAATTGTTTGTACTTTTACCCACCTTAAAACAAACAAATATTTAAATAAAATCAAGTATGAAAATAAGTCAAAAACTCTTATTAATCGCCATTTCATTAGTTATGGCTTTTCCGGGTATTGCTCAGGAAAAAAGACTTTCGGTAGAAGATTATTACAATTTCGATCTTTATCCGAAAAGAATAAGTAATATACAGTGGAAAGGGGAGACGTCTGATTATACATTCCTGCACAAAAATGCTTTAAAGCAGTCGGGTATATCTTCAAACGACACAATTGTCCTTTTAAAATTAGATGAGCTAAATTCTGTTTTACATCAGTCAAATATTGATAGTATAAAGCGATTTCCATCAGTAAGTTGGAAAAATAGCAACACTATTGAATTTCGTCATACACAAAAAATCTTATCAGTAAATCTGTCAAATAAAACGCTTAAAGTTGTAAACAGTTATAATAAGCAAGGAGAAAACTTTGAGTTTCATAAAGATGGATTAGTAGCTTATACCATAGGACAAAATATCTGTTTCTCTAATAATGGAGAGGAAAAACAGATTACAAACGACACTGAAGAGGGGATTATAAATGGTACTTCTGTGAGTAGAAGCGAGTTTGGTATTACAAAAGGGCTTTTTTGGTCGCCAAAAGCAAAGCAACTTGCTTTTTATCGTAAAGATGAAAGTAAGGTAACACAATATCCTCTTGTTGATGTTACAACACGGATTGCAGAATTAAAAAACACTCGCTACCCAATGGCAGGGATGACGAGTGAGCAAATTACTGTTGGTGTTTACAATATTGAAAATGGAACAACGATATTTTTAAAAACAGGAGAGCCGGTAGAGCAATATCTTACAAATATAACATGGGATCCTGAAGGAAATTATATTTACATCTCAGTATTAAATCGCGAGCAAAATCATTTGAAATTAAATAAATATGATGCCGCAACAGGCGATTTTATTGCTACACTTTTAGAAGAGAAAAATGATCGTTATGTAGAACCTGAGCATAAACTATTTTTCCTTAATAACCATAACGATCAATTTGTGTGGTATAGCGAGAGAGATGGTTTTCAACATCTGTATTTATACAATACTAAAGGAGAGCTTATTAGTCAGTTAACAAAGGGCGAATGGGTAGTAACCGATATTGTAGGACAAGATCCAAAAGGGAAAAAAATAATTTTTGCAGCAACAAAAGAGAGTCCTTTAAATAACGATATCTATGTTGTAAACATTAGAAATTCTAAAATTCAAAAAGTCTCTAAGAATAATGGTACTCACCACGCAATTTTAAGCAGCGATGCTAAATATATTATCGATAGCTATTCTAGCGTTGATATGGCACGCGAATACTCCATTACATCTTTAAAAGGAAAAAAATTAAAAACTCTTTTTCAGGATGAGAATCCTATGCAAGAGTATTTAACCGGTGAGATGGAGATAAATACGTTAAAAGCTTCTGATAGTACCGATTTATATTACAGATTGATAAAACCAACAGATTTTGATCCTAACAAAAAGTATCCTGCTATTATTTATGTTTATGGTGGTCCTCATGCCCAGCTTATTACAAATTCATATTTGGGCGGAGCAGGTATCTTTTTAAATCACTTGGCAGAGCAAGGATATGTAGTATTTACTCTCGATAACAGAGGCTCTGCTAACAGAGGATTTGAATTTGAAAGTGCTATACACAGAAATTGTGGAACAATAGAAGTGTCAGATCAAATGGAGGGTGTGAAATTTTTAAAATCGCTTAACTATGTTGATGCATCGCGTATTGGTGTTGATGGATGGAGTTATGGTGGTTTTATGACTATTTCGATGAAATTGAAACATCCGGGTGTATTCAAAGCAGCATGTGCCGGAGGGCCTGTTATCGACTGGAAATATTATGAAGTAATGTATGGCGAAAGATATATGGATACTCCGCAAGAAAATCCTGAAGGATATAAAAACGCTAGTCTGTTAAATTATGTAAAAGATCTTGAAGGTAGATTGTTGATAATTCATGGCACCAATGACCCAACAGTAGTATGGCAGAATAGTCAGGCTTTTGTGCAAAAATGTGTTGAAGAAGGAAAATTACTCGATTATTTTATCTATCCCGGCCACGGACATAATGTAAGAGGTAAACAGAGAATTCATTTACTGAAAAAAATAGAGCAGTTTTTTGAAGATAATTTGAAGTAGATACTGAAAAAAGTAAAAATAAAGGTCTGCCGGGGAAATGGCAGACCTTATTTACTACCATCAAGAGATGGTATGCAACGATTACGATGAGAAATTTTTTATTGATATTGAAGTTGTTTCTTTTTGTGGTTTAAAAATAGGAAGCCAATAATCGGAGTAAATATTACACCTATTAGTAATACTTTAAAACCACCACTAGCAAGTTTTTCACATTCAAAAATTAATGGAAACAACAACAATATGTACAGTACTATGAGTAAATCAATTAACATAACTTAGTTGTTTTAGTTACAGGTATAAATATAAGTCAAAAAAAAAGTGATTGCTGACGAAATTATCAAGCGCTTGGAACTATTTAACATTCGCCGCTATTAAATTATCATTCGTAGGTTATTGTTAATTATTGTGTTTTAAATAGGAAGGGAATTAAAAAATATCAATGAGAGATTTTTTGTGTGTAATACCAAATACGTGTTAAAACAATTTTCAACTCATTTTGATATGTCTTCGATATAATGGCTTTATTATCAATAGGATGGCTCGGAAAGTTGTTGGTGTAGTGTGTCGGGTTCAATGCTAAAGCATTCCCAGCTCTAGCATTGCTTCGTCCGACATTAGGTCTTTTGTCCACGGTGGCTCAAATGTAAGTTCTATTTCAACACTATTAACCCATTCAATTCCTTCTATTCGCTCTTTTACTTCGTTTGGCATAGAATCGGCGACAGGACAGTTGGGAGCTGTGAGTGTCATAATTACTTTTACATTAAAATCTTTATCAATAGTTACGCCATAAATTAATCCCAAGTCATATATATTAACAGGAATTTCAGGGTCGTAAACTCTTTTAATTTGCGACATCACCTGTTTTTTAACTATTTCCATCTCTTGTTCGTCAGTCATAACTTTTTCTTTTTTAAGATTTAGCTTTATAAGCTACAGCATAAAGTTTTACTTGTTTCATCATCGATAATAAACCATTAGAACGTGTTGGAGAGAGGTGCTCTTTTAATCCTATTTGATCTACAAAGTTCATGTCTGCATTAATAATTTCATCGGGAGTATGATTAGAGAGGACGCTAATCAGCAAATTGATAATTCCTTTTGTGATAACAGCATCGCTATCTGCCGAAAAAATTACTTTTCCTTCTTTCATTTCAGCGTGTAGCCACACTCTGCTCTGACATCCTGATATTAAATTGTTTTCGACTTTCTGTTTCTCGTCAAATTTTTCTAACGAGTTACCCATCTCAATCAAATAATTATATTTATCCATCCAGTCGTCGAACATTTCAAACTCTTCAACAATCTGGTCTGCTTTTTCTTTTATCAACATAAGTCAACTTATTTAATCATTATTACGATAACATCATTTTAGCTGTATTAATAGCTTCAATCAAAATATCAATCTCTTGTTTTGTATTATATACCGAGAATGAAGCCCGCATTGTGCCTGAAATATTAAAGTGCTCCATAACAGGTTGCGCACAATGATTTCCGGTACGTATTGCCACGCCTAACTTATCAACTATAGTGCCCAAGTCGTACGGATGAATATCATTAAGTAAAAAAGATATTACAGCAGCTTTATTTTTTGCTGTGCCGTAAATTTTTAAACCATCTATAGCAAGAAGCTTTTCGGTAGCATATTTTAAAAGCTCATCTTCGTGCTTCTGAATATTTTTTATTCCTAACTCCTCAATAAAATCAATTGCTTTTTCAAATGCCACCACACCCGCAATATTTGGTGTTCCGGCTTCAAATTTATATGGCAATTCATTATATGTTGTTTTAGAAAAAGAGACTTTATCAATCATTTCGCCACCACCTTGATAGGGAGGTAGTTTTTCTAGCCACTCCTCTTTTCCGTACAACACACCTACACCGGTGGGTCCATACATTTTATGTGCCGAAAAGCAATAAAAATCGCAATCCAATTCTTGTACATCAACCTTTTGATGTGCTATAGCTTGTGCTCCATCAATTAATACAGGAATGTTATTTTTATGCGCCAGTTCTATTGTCTCTTTAACAGGATTTATTACTCCAAGCGCATTAGAGACATGCGAAACAGCAATAATTTTTGTTCTCGATGAAATCAGATTATCGAGCTCCGAAACCCTAATGCTGCCGTCATCATTAAGTGGAATAACCTTTAAGGTAGCCTCATATTGTTCGCAAACCAATTGCCATGGCACAATATTAGAATGGTGTTCTAATTCTGAAACAATAATTTCATCGCCTTTTTTTATAAAAGCTTTAGCAAATGAACTGGCTATTAAATTTATCGAATCAGTAGTTCCTTTTGTTAGTATGATTTCTTTAGTGCTGTTGGCATTAATAAAAGTCATAATATGCTTTCGCGAATTTTCGTACGCCTCGGTAGCTAACTGACTGAGATGGTGTACGCCACGGTGAACGTTACTATTTATTTCGGAATAATAGTTCGACAAAGAATCAATAACCTCAATAGGTTTCTGAGTTGTAGCTCCGTTATCGAAATAAACCAATGGTCTTTTATTAACCTGTTGATTTAATATTGGGAACCTTTTTCGTATTGCATCAATATCCATAAAACAATAATAAATTAAATTTTACTCATATCAATTTCAAAAGAGATTGGTTTTTCAGGATGGCTGCAATGCAGCACACACTGGTCGCAAACCGAAAGTTCTCCACGAAGTCTTTTCTTTACAAGGTCGTCCATTCTTTCGCGTAAAGCCTCTATTTTTATAGCTTCTATAACATCCGCTGTAAAAGCGTACATTAAAAGTAACCTGGCGTCATCTTCACTAATGCCTCTCGATTTTATATAAAACATCGCCTCTTCATTCAGCTGTCCTACAGTAGCTCCGTGACTACATTTTACATCATCGGCATAAATTTCTAAAAACGGCTGAGCATCGATAGTTGCTTTATCTGTTAAAGCTATGTTTTTGTTGCTCTGTAATGCTACAGTTCGTTGAGAGTCTCTTCTAACAAGCACTCTGCCATTAAAAACAGCTTTAGCATTATCATCGGCAATACCTTTAAATACCTGACTACTTGTACAGTCGGGAGAAGCATGGTCGATAAATACCTGATTATCTACATGCTGTTCTCTATCAACTAAATACAATCCCCTCACTTCAGCATTAGCACCACGTCCGTTCATTTTAACATGAGTCTCGTTTCTGATAAGACCGCCGTTTAAAGTTATGGCATTTGTTGAGATATTTGAATCGGCATTTTGATGTACAAAAAGAGTATTTATAAGAGTAGAGTTATTGTTAAGATTCTGCAATTTATAATGGTCAACATTTGCTCCATTATCCATAAAGATTTCTGTTACGGTATTAGTAAAGTTTACTTCATGATTAGTAGAATCATCACACTGCACTAAATTCAGTTTACTATTTTTTCCAACTATAATAAGATTTCTGTTTTGCACCATCACATGCTCTTCGTGGGCAGTAATGCTAACCATTTGAATTGTCTTATCTA
>JAYEOD010000234.1:0-3077 GCA_034722575.1 Bacteroidota bacterium
CAATATCTTTTTCTTCTTTTGTACATGAACTAAACAATAGAATTATTATAAAAAGAATTATATTAGATTTCATAATATTTTATTTTACAAGTTAAAAAAATAGTTTAAATATACATCAATATGTTTGTCAGTCATCCATGATGGTTTATTTGCTTTTAGTTTAGTTTGCAAGCTACTTAAACCATAAACATGTTTCAATAAGTTTTCAATATTACTCATTGTGTAACCATATACTTGATCATATGGATAGTTTGAATTACCTGCAGGGTGTAAATACCAACTATTATTATAAATAAAACCTATTGAATTATTAGGAATATCCATAACATAGCAATTTGCCCCATCATACCATGTGCCACTTTGTGGACAATCACAACACCCGACAGGTGTATAATAAAAATTATCAGCATAAATAAATGAAATTTCTCCACTAGGAGGTGTTCCAATATAACAATGAGAACCATTAAAAGCCCCGCCATTTGGACATTTATTACTTGGCTGCACCCCTCTTTTTAACGATTGATTATAATTATCCACTAAATCTATAAATAATGGTGTGTAAACATGACTATTAAAAGAAGTCCAACCCTGCTTATTATCATAATTATAAAAATTAGGATTGTCATAATTAGGAAATCCCAGCTCATTATATTCAATTTTAGTAATATACCACTCAATTGACTCAGCCCAACTTTCTATTATAATATCAGATACTTGTAAAAATTGGATTTCACCTGCATTCATTAACTCAATATGAGAAGCATGACCTGTTTCATGTATTGCCGTGCTAAACAACTGATTAATATCAATCCAGTTATAATTTGATTTTCCAAACAATCTAATATCTGGGAATATTCCTGTAAAATCCCAGTTTCCCCAATTTATACCAGCATATTCATTATTGTTTTGATTTCTGTGGTAGTAACAATATTTTAGTTTTCCCCAAACATCAGGTCTTTTTAATCCTCCAATATTTTTATGATGATAACGATATGCAGCCCTATGTATTGTTGCAAATCTTAAAGATTTATCCGAACTTATATTTAAATCCCATGCACTGCGTTGTTTTGGCCCATTATAATAAGCTTGCCCCCAAGTACCATTCCTTATATCATAATCGCTATCCTCCCATTTAATGCTATAATTTACAGGTCTTCGGAACTGTCCAGTTGCAAAATACCCTGATGAGTTAGTATAATCTTTTTTCACTATAAACCATCTTCTTGCTCTAACTTTTGCATGTTCAACAGGAATATAACCATTTTTTATATTATCATAAACCTTAATATATCCTGATGGAGTCCATTTACTTGGTCCCCACCAACTTTCTGCATTACCTTCTTGTTCTTTTTCATAATTATTTGTGACCTTAAAAGCCTCATCAACTAATTTGTCTAATACAGTACTATCTATGATATTCTCTTCTAATAGTTCTGGTATAAATAGTTCTGATAATATTTCATGTTGTATTTGTTGAAAATGATAATCCTTTTTTACAACACAATATTGCCATGTTATTTTTTCTTCGGGAATACTTGGGTCATGGTAGTAAACTCCTCCCTCTTCCATCTCATAGTCCAATGGATAATCAAACAGTTCTAATGTTTCATCATCTTTTAACAGCCCAAATTCCTCTTCTGAATTTGGTAAATATCTAATGTAATAATGTGTTAATTCTATTTCTACATCAGATCCACTAATTTCATTTTTCTGCAATAAAATATTATATGCTACAAGCATATTTTCAACAGAGTAAGGGTTTTCTAGTTGTTTTACAAGTTTAATTAATTCTTCATTATCTTCACCTTTTGTATTTGTTAATACTGATTTAGGCTTTTCAATATCATTTTTTTTACAGCTATTAAATAATGACATACTCACTATCATTGTAAGAATTAAGAATTTTTCAATTTTTATTCTTATCATTTGCTATCATTTTTAAATGTTAATAATTTGTTTTGTCTGTTTTTATTAAACACAACTACGTTATATATCCAAGTTTGTTAATTATAGTTATACTGATGTGTCTTGATATACAACTTTATTAGGTTATATATCGAATTCAGCTAATAAGGTTTTATGTTTTCATAATCATATGTGTGCTTATTTTATTGTAAGGTGTAGTTGTTATTTATTTCATTTTTATTTTAAAAAAAGAAAGGTATAACTTTTTGTTTAATTATTCTTTACATTATCTGTTTTTCTGTTATTGTTTATCAAAATCCGATTTAAAAACCTTTTACTAATTACTATCCTGCTATTATTTACTATTGATTTTTCGTGGAATTATCTGTTCTGTGTAGTTGTTAGTACGCATTTGCTGAATCCTGTGCTTGACGGCAACGAATGACTGATCATATTGAATTGATAATTGATAATTGAAAATGGAAAATTGATAATTGAGCTTGAGACTAAGACTGATTGCATGTGACACCTTTGATTTACTTGACTGGCGTGATATTTTTATGTAAGCCTTGACTTTTTGGTCCTTTTGCGTCAAGGCAAAAGGACAGGGAAAAACAAAAAAATTAACATCCCCAGATGAAACCATTTTTAATCCAACCACACAATTATTGTGCTAGTTTAAACGACTAATTAACTACTTAAAACGGGTATTTATATAGATTAAACGGTTAATTTAAAGTGCAAACGGTTAATCTAAGGTGCAAACGGATAATCGCATGAAGCAAACGGTTAATCACTTGGATTAATGTGATTCCCTATTGTTTTGCTAATAAGGTTAGCAACACTTGCCGGCGACGAATGAATGCTTGCCGGCAACAAATTAGGACACTACCAAAAAAAGTGTGTACACAAAAAATCTGGCTTTATGTCGAACAGGGTGGGTGATATTTATTTCGACATTAACTATTGATATTATTTTAAAAAAACACTCAATAAACAACACACACTAATCAATAATCAATAAAAAAGTAAAAAATGAAAAAATTTGATTTAGAAGATAGATTTATTGACTTTACAATAAGAATAAGTAATGTTGTTGATGAAATTGATAATTCAAAATTAGGAACTCATATTGCGGGTCAATTAATAAGAAGTGGTAGTTACCTGCATTA
>JAYEOD010000235.1:0-3061 GCA_034722575.1 Bacteroidota bacterium
CTTTATTATTTTTATTTTTCTTGTTTCTATGACCCCTCCTCAGGGAGATGACGTCATAAATAAACAGGGAAAAGAAGGCATAAAATTGGTGGATTATGTCATGAAGGATAATAGAAAAGATCTAAAAATTGTTGATCACTCGAAATTCGATGTCCTGCAAAAACAATTTAGCGATGCTCATGAGTTAACTGCAGCTTGTCTCTCTTGTCATAATGGACGAGCTACTGAAATTATGACCTCTTCGCATTATAAGTGGTTGCGTAATGAGGAATTTGCCGGTAAGGGTGTTTTTTCGTTAGGGAAAATGAATGTATTGAACAATTTTTGTATTGGTATTGGAGGCAGTGAGGCTGCTTGTACAGAATGTCATATTGGATATGGGTATGAAGATAAAGAGTTTGATTTTAATGAACCTAATAATATTGATTGTGTAGTTTGTCATGACCAAACCGGTACATATAAAAAAGGTAAAGGTGGTTATCCCATTATTGGTGTTGATTTGAGTTATGTAGCAAAAAATATCGGGCTTCCTCAAAGAGAAAATTGTGGCGTATGTCATTATTTAGGTGGCGGAGGAAATAATGTAAAGCATGGTGATTTGGATATTGCTATGAATGATTGTTCTCGCGATGTTGATGTGCATATGACTACCGAAGGTGAAAATATGTCTTGTGTTGAGTGTCATAAAACGGAGAATCATGATATTCCCGGACAGTTATATGCAGTCTCTTCTACAAATGAAGATAGGGTGACCTGTACACAGTGTCATACCAATACTCCTCATGCAGGTGATAATCTTAATAATCATATAAAACGTATTGCTTGTCAGACTTGTCATATCCCTATTTATGCTAAAGCTAACCCTACAAAAATGTATTGGGACTGGTCAACAGCAGGTAGATTTGATGAGGAGGGGAAAAAAATTAGCGAGCCGGATGCGTACGGTGGACATAAATATTTTTCGATAAAAGGAACTTTTGTTTATCAGAAAGATGTTGAACCGGAATATTATTGGTTTAATGGCACAGCAAATCATATGTTAACTCAAGATAAAATAGAGTCAGCTCCTGTTCAAATAAATAGTTTGAATGGAAGTTATTCTGATAAAACATCAAAAATATGGCCTGTTAAAGTGCATCGTGGTCGTCAAATATACGATAGTGTTAATATGACTTTAATTCAGCCTAAATTATGGGATAAATTAAAAGGTCAAGGTGCTTATTGGACTGATTTTGATTGGGATAAAGCCTCTGAAAAAGGTATGGAATATACCGGATATCCATATAGTGGCCATTATGATTTTATTTCTACCGAAATGTATTGGCCATTGAATCATCAGGTTTCTCCTGCTGATAAATCATTAACCTGTATAGATTGTCATACAAGAGATAATGGGCGTCTTGCTGATGTTGGTGATTTTTATTTGCTGGGAAGAGATACTAATGCTAGCGTTGAATTTATTGGTTTTGGACTTGCCATAGCCTCTTTGTTGGGAGTCTTTGTTCATGCTCTGATTCGTATTTTTTATAAAAAATAGTAAGTTAATAGTGATAAAAAATAAATTATAAACACATGAAAAAAGTTTATTTATATAGCGGATACGAGAGATTATGGCATTGGACTCAAATGGTATTGATAATGGTACTTATTGTTACCGGCTTCGAGGTTCATGGCACATATTCTTTATTAGGTTTTATTACTGCTGTGCTAGTGCACGATATAGCAGCAATTTCGTTGGTAGTGCTTACTGTATTTACTCTCTTTTGGGATTTTGTTACCGGAGAGTGGCGGCAGTATATCCCCACAACTAATAAACTTATAGATCAAGTTATGTTCTATATTAAAGGGATATTTCTTAGAGAAGAACATCCTGTAAAGAAAACTATCAAACATAAGTTTAATCCTATTCAAGGGTTTGTATATGTGGGACTTAAATTGTTTATGCTTCCTTTGGTGATGATAACAGGTGTAGTTTATTTCTTTTACCAAAATTCCTTTTTTGAGTTGGAGATAGCTTCATTAGAACCATTTGCTATTCTTCATACTATAGGTGCATTTCTTATTGTAATGTTTGTAATAGTTCATGTTTATTTGATTACAACAGGGGCAACTGTGTTTTCTAATTTGTGGGCTATGATTACGGGCTGGGAAGAGATGCATGACGAAGAAGTGGAAGCTATTGAAAAAGAGTTGAGCGAAGAAAATAAGAAATTTTTTAACATAATTGATTAATAAAAAATATTTACATTATGAAAAATATAACAAAGATATTTTTATTGAGTTCTCTGCTATTGGGTATGATGTTCTCTTCTTGTAATAATCAGCAACAATGTGACGATGTTACAGACTGTGTTGATAAAGTAGAGAGTGGTGTTCATCAGATTAGTGTTGAGGAGTTAAAAGTTGAAATTGATAATAATGCTGATTTTTATTTGATTGATGTTAGAGAAGCAAGGGAGTATTTTCCCGGATATATCCCTACCGCAATAAGTATGTCTTCAGGTATATTACCTTTTGTGATTAATAAAAAATCAGTATGGGAAGCAAAAAAGCGTTATGTTCCTGAAAAAAGTAGTGTGATAGTACTCTATTGTAAAAAAGGTGCACGCTCGATTTTGGCAGCAGATTTGTTGATGAGAATGGGATATACTAATGTAAAATATTTAAAAGGAGGTTGGCAAGCTTGGGAAATTACATATCCTCTTGAGTATGACAAACAACTGAAGAAATTGAATGGGGAAGAAAAAAAAGAGGCTCCGAGTAGCTGTTAATAAATTCCTGATTTGTTTTTAACAAAAAAGTCTGTCTAATAATTTATACCAATTGAACATCAAAATGCCTGATAAATTCTTCATCTTTTCCAGTTTTACCGCACTTCAAATTTGAACCGTAGCTATTACTATGCTTCAAATTTGAAGATTGTAAAACAGAAAAATATTTTGAATTTATGTCGGCCATTTCGAAATTCAATTGGTATTAGACAGACTTTTTTTGTTTATTGTTTGCGATAATAAAGTTTTTTTATCTCTTTTATCTTTTCCGGATTGTCCTCATTATCCCA
>JAYEOD010000236.1:0-3060 GCA_034722575.1 Bacteroidota bacterium
AATATACTTAAAATATCTACATAATAACATGTGTTTATATAACATAAGTCATACTCTTACACTAAATAAGTAAAATAACATCCTAAATAATACCAGCTAAGTTTTAAGTTGCTTTAGCATTTAATCGATAAAACTTACCCTTAAGTCGTAATTGTTGTTGTTGTGTTGTTTTAATATTGAGCAAAAATAGTTTTGTTTTTCTAAATAGAAAAATTTTTAATAAAAAAAAAGAGGATGTAAACGTCCTCTTTTTTTATTAAACACTAATTAATTATTTTTCTTTCCATTATTTTGAGCATTATTTACTGCTATAGCAATCATATTAACAATATCGTTAACTTTACTACCTATAGGAAGAATATGTACAGGCTTATCTAACCCCATAAGCACAGGACCGATTACTTCGTGAGTAGTTAGCTCTTGCATAAGCTTATACGCAATATTAGCTGAGTTTAAATTTGGGAAAATTAATACATTAGCCGGTTGATCTATAAGTTTTGAGAAAGGAAAATTCTCTTTAAGCAGCTCTTGATTTAACGCTACATTAGCTTGTACTTCACCATCAATAATTAAATCCGGGCGTTCTTTATGAAAGCGCGCTACTATCTCTTTTATTACTCTTGGTTTTTCTCCTTTATTTGAACCAAAATTAGAATATGATAGCATAGCAATATGTGGTTCAATATTAAACTCACGAACTGTTTCAGCGGTTTGTACGGCGATGTCGTACAGAGTATCTGCATCAGGATCTGCATTTATAGCACAGTCGGCAAAAAAGTAAGGCCCTCTTTTTGTATTAATAATATACATTGCTGATACACGATTATGACCTGCTTTTTTACCAATAGTATAAAGAGCGGGGCGAATAGTATCGGGGTAATTATTTGTTAATCCGGAAATCATTGTATCGGCATAACCAGTTTTAACAAGCATTGTGCTAAAATAGTTTTTGTTTTGCATCAGCTCTGTTGCAGCTTCCAATGTTAACCCTTTACGAAAACGATCTTTATATAATATCTCAGAAAACTGTTCTATTCTCTGCCTCTCTTCTTTTGAAGCAGGATCAATAACTTGAATATTACCGGGGATTTCCAGCTCGTATTTACGTATTAATTGACTTATCACCTTCTCCTTACCTAATAAAATAGGTTCTGCAATACCTTCGTTAATAACAATTTCTGCAGCTTTTAACATTTTGTATGAGCAGGCTTCTGAAAACACAACACGTTTTGGATCGCTTTTAGCACGCCCTTTAATTCGACGTAATAACGGATTTCCTATACCTAACCGTTTACTTAATTCTATTTCATATTTTTTCCAATCAGCAATAGGTTTCTGAGCCACGCCGGAATCCATTGCTGCTTTTGCAACAGCAGGAGCCACATATAAAATCAGTCTTGGATCGGTTGGTTTTGGGATAATATAATCTTTTCCGAAACGAAGATTCCCCGAATGATACGCCTGATTCACTTCGTCAGGGACAGGCTCTTTAGTTAGTTCAGAGAGTGCTTTTGAAGCAGCTAATTTCATCTCTTCATTAATTTCTGTTGCTCGCACATCTAATGCACCACGAAAAATAAAAGGAAATCCGAGTACATTATTTACTTGATTAGGAAAGTCTGAGCGTCCCGTAGCCATAATAACGTCATTTCTGCTATTTATAGCATCCTCATACGAAATTTCAGGGTTTGGATTTGCTAATGCAAATACAATAGGATTCTTTGCCATTGTCTTTAACATCTTAGGCGAAAGAACTCCTGCAACAGATAACCCCAAAAACATATCAGCTCCAACAACAGCCTCTTCGAGCGTACGAAATTCAGTTTCAACAGCAAATTCCGCTTTATATTTATTAAGATCTGTACGCCCTTTATAAATCACCCCTTTACTATCTAGCATAACAATATTTTCAGGCTTCACTCCAGATGCAATATAAAGCTTTGTACATGATATTGATGCTGCTCCTGCGCCATTAACAACAATTTTTAACTCTTCGGGTTTTTTCCCTACAATTTCTATAGCATTCAACATACCGGCTGTTGTAATAATAGCTGTTCCGTGCTGGTCGTCATGCATCACAGGAATATTCAAGCGCTCCTTTACCTGCTGTTCTATTTCAAAACACTCCGGCGCTTTAAAATCTTCTAAATTTATACCTCCAAAAGTAGGGGCTATATTTACTATAGTATCAACAATTTCTGATGTATTTTTGTTATCTATTTCAATATCAAAAACATCAATATCAGAAAACACTTTAAACAAAAGTCCTTTTCCTTCCATTACAGGCTTGCCGGCTTCTGTCCCTATATCACCAAGACCTAATACTGCTGTGCCGTTTGAGATGACAGCTACTAAATTTCCTTTTGCAGTATAGTCATATACCTTTTCGGGATCTTTTTCAATTGCCAAACAAGGATCAGCAACACCCGGAGTGTATGCTAATGACAAATCACGTTGTGTGCTGTATGGTTTTGTAGGTACTACCTCGATTTTTCCGGGACGGCCTTTCGAGTGATATTCAAAAGCGTCTTTCCTAAATAAGTTATCCATTATGTGTTGTTTTTATGTTATTTTGATTGGTTTAATTTATATGCAATAATATATATAATAAACGACATACAATGATAATTGTATATCATTTATTCTAATTCCAAACTATACCAATTAAATTCTTAAACAATTAATACGCTAAGCCGCTGTGCCAAATCAAATTAAAAAACATGAAATAGAAAAAAAAACATTTTTTTCAAGTCATTTTAATATCTGTTTGATACCAAAGTCTAAAGTTAATCAATATTAATATATTATCAGAGTTTTTTTGATATTTTCGATCGGATGAAACACCCATATTAAGCAATTTTTAACACACACGAGAATGATTATATGAGTTAACAACCGGCAGAATTTCGATAAACCTTAAAGGTTTGCAACTGTATTAATAAAAATAAGTAATTGGATTGGCATTCAGAAAAATGTTATTCAGCTCAAAGCGAAGCATTAGAGAGACCGGGAAGCTGAGAACTTGTTCGAAGATCACCCGGCCGAACTTATGCTTTGCAA
>JAYEOD010000237.1:0-3053 GCA_034722575.1 Bacteroidota bacterium
TTTAACAATACTAATCTTAATGATATTGATGGTTTGTTTTTCGATGGTAAATATCGTCATATTGATCCTGAATCTGCTGCCTCAGGAATGGGTAACTTTAGTATCGGTGGTGGTGAATCACAAGATATAAGTGTAGCTATGAATTATTATGTCTCTAACAATATAATGCTTCGTCTTAATTATACTTATATGGATATTGATAATGATTTTTATCGCGAAGATGAAAATATATCTATAGTACAAGCCAGATTACAGATTAATTTCTAAAATATTAGTTAGTTTTTTTGAGTTTTTTTATGTGAGAATTATGTGAGAATAATATTTCTCTGATTAAGCTGCCGATATTTTTATCGGCAGCTTTTTATTTGTTTTTTATTTTTTGTCCATAAAAAAAGCAAAGAAGAAATAAATTCCTCTTTGCTTGATGATATTTTAAACGCCGTTTAATTATACCATTTTGAAATTCAATTGGTATTACCACATTAATCTTAAAAATTTAAATTTTGATGCAGAATATTACTCATTGTAAGCTGTATCTCTTTTGCTTTTTCTCGCGCAACCGAAGCAAAGTCTTTGCCGTTAGAAGCAAAAATAATTCCTCTCGAAGAATTTACTATCAAACCACATTGATCGTTCATCCCATTGTTTGCAACATCTTCTAACGAACCTCCTTGAGCTCCAACTCCAGGTATAAGAAGAAAATGATTAGGTGCCATTTCTCTTATTTTTTGTAGCTTATAGGCTTTTGTAGCTCCTACAACATACATCATTTGCTCTTCGTTAGCCCATTTTTGCGACTCTATTAAAACCTCTTCGTACAGTGAAGTTTTGTTGCTGTTTTCATCAACTATTTGCTTTAGCTGAAAATCATACGCTCCCATGTTCGATGTTAAAGCTAACAGAACTACCCATTTGTTTTTATACTCTAAAAAAGGCTCTACCGAATCGCTTCCCATATACGGCGCTACAGTTACTGAATCGAAATTCAGTCCGGCTCTGTTTTTATCGAAAAAGGTGTGTGCATATTGTTTGCTTGTATTTCCTATATCACCGCGTTTAGCATCTGCAATCAAAAAAAGTTTGTCGCGTAGTGGCTCAAGATATTCCATTGTTTTTGCTAACGATTCCCATCCTTTTGGACCTAAACTTTCGTAAAATGCTATGTTTGGTTTGTATGAAATTGCTAAATCGTGGGTAGCATCAATAATTTGTTTATTGAAAGCAAAAATAGGGTCTTTTTCCTTTAACAGATATTTTGGAATGCGCTCTATATCGCTATCTAATCCTATACATAGGAATGATTCTTTCTCTTTTATTATCTCAAAAAGTTCGCTTCTAGTCATGCTTTTAGTCGTTAACGGCTGCTTTTAATTTTTCTGCGTTTTCAGCAGCTTGAATAGCGTCTATATACTCTTGTAAATCGCCATCAATGACACTTTGTAAATTATATGTAGTCATATTTATGCGGTGATCTGTAACACGCCCTTGTGGCCAGTTATATGTTCTGATTTTTGCCGAACGGTCGCCTGTAGAAACCATTGTTTTACGTTTTGAAGCAATTGCTCCCATGAATTCCGCATACTGTATTTCATAAATTCTGCTACGTAATACTTTCATCGCTTTAGCGAGATTTTTAATCTGAGATTTTTCGTCCTGACAACTTACTACAATACCTGTTGGTTTGTGTGTTAATCTAATGGCCGAATATGTTGTGTTAACTGATTGTCCGCCGGGACCGGAAGAACAAAAAGTATCTTTTCTTATGTCGCTTGGATTAATGTCCACATCAAACTCTTCGGCTTCGGGTAATACAGCTACCGAAGCGGCAGAAGTATGAACGCGTCCTTGAGTCTCTGTTTGAGGAATGCGTTGTACGCGATGCACACCCGATTCAAATTTCAGTGTCCCGTAAACATTGTTGCCCGAAACATTAAATACAATCTCTTTAAAACCTCCAAGAGTACCTTCGGTATTACTTACCGACTCTATTTTCCAGCCTTTCTTTTCGCAATATTTTATGTACATTCTGTATAAATCACCGGCAAAAAGACCTGCTTCATCGCCACCGGTTCCGGCACGAATTTCAACAACAGCATTTTTACTGTCTTCAGGATCTTTCGGAATAAGCATGACTCTTATGGAAGATTCTAATTCGATTTTCTCTTTTCTTAAATCATCTAACTCTTCTTTTGCCATATCTCGCATCTCTGCATCTTTCTCCTCCTTTAGCATCTCTTCCGATGTCTCTATATTTCCAATAATATTAGAGTAGGTGGTGAATGCTTCGGCTAATGGCTGCAACTCTTTATAATCTTTATTTAGTTTTACAAAACGTTTTTGATCCTGTATTATTTCCGGATCACCCATCATTTCTTCTATTTCGTAATAACGATTGTAAAGTTCTCTGAGGTTATCTAGCATCTTTTTTTTTGGTTTTTTTGAGTCTGCAAAGTTACAAAAAAAAGTATCAACCTTACTTCTTTGTTATTGCAGCTGAAATTAGAGAAATAAGGATTCTTTTATCGCGACGGATTAGAGTTAATATCATATCAACAATGCTTGTTTTGTTTATGCCAAATGAGGTTTCTAACTCTTCAAGTAGCTTTATGTTTTCTTGCGACAAGCGAAATCCTTGTGGTATTTTGTTTTGTTTCTTTGTCATAAGTAGTAGTTATAAAGTTGCCTTGAATTTTTTATTTGATAAGCAGACTCCTGTTTCTTTATGGAAAAAGGCTTCTCTTCCTGTCTCCAAAGATTTGGCTTTGAAAACTCTTCCCATTACTTGTGTAACAATACTTTTTGATTGGTTAATAATGACAATATCGTTAAAACGAATATTGTTTAATGTTTTTTGTGTGTGATTGAACTTTTCTTTCCAGTATCGATACTCTTCATTGATTAGCTGCATTATGTTAGTGTTACCCCCTAAATCAGGATGATTCTGCAACGCTAAACTCCTATACGACGATGCTAACTCTTCTTTTGTTGTGATATTATTTAGATAAATCATAATATTTATATTGTATGACAATGTATAACAATGTTGTACAAAT
>JAYEOD010000238.1:0-3050 GCA_034722575.1 Bacteroidota bacterium
ATATGTGATAATTTTATTTTGTTGTTTTTGTGTATATTAAAACTTTTAATATGGCTCGGTTCATAGCCTGAGCTGCGCAATTATTTTTAAATAAAGAAATTGGAGAAGCATATAATGAACTGCAAAAAAATGCTGAAAAGAGAATTTTTGATTTTTAACCCTCCGAAGGACATTAAAACTTTAAAAGCAACAACCGCTCTTGTTCCATCCCTTTTCCGGTGGAATTCATTATGTCTAAAATAGATTTTAAGGATGGATAGTCACTGCTATTTATGTTTTTTAATTGATGTTTCTGTTTGTTGTAATTCTCTTCGTTCCCATATTTTTTAATCAGGTATTCAATATTATTGGGAGTATAAAAATCACAACGTTTTACCCCAAGTTTATTGTAAAATTCATTTATATAGATAGAAATCCCGGCAGGGTCAAAATCTCCAAAATGCAGATAGCTGTTAGGGATATTTTTTAGCCAGTTTATCGGACTTAAACTCATATAACGCATTACAAAAAGTAACTCTTTTTGCGGAAATAGATGTAATAGTTTCTCTATTTTTACAAAACATTCAGGATTTTCTACACCCACAATTAAAGTAGAAGAGGGAAGGGTTAATTTTTTCGGTTCGTGAATGAATATTTCAGTACCACCGGGAAGTAACGGTAAACTCTCTCCTGAAATTTTTATTTCAACATTAAGAGGTTTAATAAAAAAGCCTTGCAAACTTTTTGTTCTGAATGTTTTTGTTGAATTGGTAGCTAATAAGGAGTCCTGACCATCCACACTATTTTTATCACTTAATAGGATAAAATCTTCAATAGAAATGATTCCATATTGATTTTTCAGATAATTCCTAAGGGTATCCTTTTTGTTGCATAAATATCGCAAACGTCTGGAACCGGCAGGTATTTTTTGGATTATGCCATCCTCCATAAATTGTTTTAATATCCCTTTTGATGCAAAATCGCTGGCGTTGAGATGTTCGTCATGGATCAACCGCAAAAGACATCTGGCAAATGATAGAGGTATAGTTTTAGATTTCATTACTGATTAATTTTATAATTCCGGTTTTATTATTTGATTTATCCTTTCTGAAAATGTAAATATGTTTGTAATCCTGCTCGTTGTGAGAATTGGGAGAGCCATTAATTAATCTAATGTTTCTTTCGCCTGCAAAGGATATTAATCCTGTAACATTACTGTCGTGTAAAACTCCTACTTCATCAATTAAACAATGTAAAACAGTGTTGTTTTTATGTTGATTACCATTCGATTTGAAGATATTTAATAAGTTGATGTAAATCATCGATTTCACAAGTACATCGGTACCATTAGAACCGATATTAGCTAATCGAGCTACCCAATTTGTGTCATTGTCATTTTCTTTAATACGGAATTCCAACTCAAAAGCATCTTCCAAATGGAGTCTGTTATTTTTATGAAGAACAATTTGCTTTTGCAGATCTTCCAATAGGCTTACAGCTTCCGTATCGTTTTTAACAGATCCTCCCTGGTTAAAAAGGTTCAATTCACCAAAAATCATAGCTTTATCATTTTGAAACTGACGAATTTTCCTTAGTACCTGAATTACTTTATTGTTGCTCTCTTGCAAACGCATTTCTATACTTTTAACCACACCAACGAAATTCGACTTTTTAAAATCTGAATTTATACGTTGAATTGTTTTTTGAATTATCTCTTCTTTCTGGAGTAATTCGTTGGTTTCATTAATAATATTTTCAAGAACCATTGCATATTTGCGCGTGACTTCAGTTTTGAATTCTATTATTTTTTGCTCGTTTACAAATTCTTTAAGATTATCGCAAATGCTCTATATTGTTCATCGCTGTTTACTGTAATTTCAAATCCTAAACAGTTATTCTGATTAAAGAAACCTGAAAATTCTGTGATTCGCTCTATTAATTGTTTGTCTTTTTTTTGGTGTTCTATAGCCAAATTTTTCAGTCGTTCTATCAAAGTGTCGCAAGCTTCTGCCTCAAATTTGTCGTGGTGTTCCAGATACGATTTAAGCTCTTCGTACAAAATCTCTTTTGCAAATCGTTGCATGCTTTCCACTTGACGTGTATTATCCTCCAGCGTGATTCCAATCTTTTTATAATCAGTATTATGCTTCTCGTGAATTTCATTTTCACTTTTCAACCGCTTTTTGAATAGCGACTCTTTGTGTTGTATCTCTTCTTCTAATTCTTTTCGATTTCTTCGAAAATCATTAAGTTTGTATATATATTCTTTGCAGTCTTTTTGATATTCAATTATAGTTTTATAATTTTCATTTATCTCCTCCAGTTTTCGGTTGAGTTCGGTTATTATGGATTCTATGGAGTGTAGTTTTAGGGTGTCAACACCTTTCTTTTTAAGGGTGGAGTTCCTTAGAGTCTCTATATCTTTTAACTGCCTTTCAAGTTCCAATTCAAGAGTAGATATCTGTGACTGTACATTAGCAGTGATTGATACTAATTGTTGGGTAAACTCTTTTTCCTTCGCCTTTAGTTGCTTTTTTAATTCTTGAATTGCTTTATCTTCGAATTCATTTATCTGCTTTAAAATTTTAATAGACTCATTAAATTGAGTCTCAATTTTATGCTTTTCATTTTCTAGTTTTAATATCTCTTTATTTTTCTTTATTCCGGCTTTTTCATTAATCTGATTTCTCGAAATAATATTCTTTTCAATAGCTGTTTCTGTGTGATGAAATTCATATGTTTTAAGTTTTATTTTTTCAGAAACTTCAACAATTTTTTTACTGAATTTTTGCGTTAGTTTATCTCTTTTATTTTGAATTTGTTGTTGATGCTTGGCTATTTCTTTATTATTTGTGTTCTGTAATAATTGGTTTTTATAGAGTTCAGACTCTAACTCTTTTTTAGAGATTTTTATAGTTTCAACATCCTGTAATTGAAGTTTCAATCCATAAATATTATTACCCTCTTCTATCTTTGGATTCAAATCATCTCTTAATAATAGGTCTCTACCTATTACTTTTCCAATAGAGCTTTCCCATCCGGGTTTTTCATTTTCCAAAAATTCCAGTAAT
>JAYEOD010000239.1:0-3047 GCA_034722575.1 Bacteroidota bacterium
ACAAGAAATAGAAAGTAATTTTAATAAATAGAATATGTTTCAAAATTCATATCGTCCGGGAGGATGGACTGTATTGCCTCCGGTAGTAAAGAATTTACTAATTATAAATGGTGTTTTTTTTCTTGCTACTATCACATTTCAAAATGTATTTCATATTGATTTAGCAGATATATTAGGGCTACACTATTTTACGGCAGAAAAATTTAGCCCGTACCAATTTATCACCTACATGTTTATGCATGGCGGATTCTCTCATATTTTATTCAATATGTTTGCTTTATGGATGTTTGGACGGATATTAGAGGGAGTTTGGGGACCAAAACGTTTTCTTATATACTATATCTTTACAGGAATTGGAGCTGCAATAGTACATTACGTTGTCTTCTATTTTCAGATATATCCTGTATTAGATTCTGTAGATACCTTTTTAAACAACCCTTCGCTAACTGATTTTAAAGAGTTTTTAGACACTGAAAACTTTAAAATAGTATCATACGAAATGCAAAATAATTTTAATGAATTTCGTAATTCATATAATGCAGCTATCCATTCAGATCAACACAAAGCACTGCAATTGGCTGTTGATTATATGGGACAATATAGAATCGATTTTTTAAACGGACCGGTGGTTATAGGAGCTTCGGGAGCTGTATTTGGTATTTTACTTGCTTTTGGTATGCTTTTTCCTAACTCTTTATTGTATATTTACTTTGCTTTTCCTATAAAAGCAAAATACTTTGTTATGATATATGGCGGAATAGAGTTGTTCTCAGGAATATATCAGCAAGGTAGTAATATTGCTCATTTTGCCCACTTAGGAGGAATGCTGTTTGGATTTATTTTATTAAAATACTGGAAAAAAACAAAACAAATTTAAAATATGAGGTACGGAAACCAGTCTCCTGTAGATAACTTAATTGCTTTTTTTAAGCAAAAATCGCTGTTATCAAAGCTGATTTTAATTAATATTATAGTTTTTGCTGCTATTAATATTATTAATCTTTTACTGTTTTTGTTTAATGTCGGCGATGGTCAAAATACCGTAATATCGGAAGTTACAAGATGGCTTGCTGTGCCGGCACAATTTTCGCAGTTGATACAAAAACCGTGGACACTGTTTTCTTATATGTTTCTTCAAGAGGGATTTTTTCATCTCCTTTTTAATATGATTATTCTCTATTTTGGAGGAAAAATATTTTCTGAATATCTTGATGACCAGAAACTTTTAAAAACATACCTGTTTGGTGGATTTTTCGGCGCTCTATTTTTTATTATCTCGTATAATATATTTCCGGTATTTCAAGATAATATTGCTAACACTTTAGCTTTAGGCTCTTCAGCGTCTGTATTAGCAATACTTATAGCTATTGCTACCTATGTTCCGGAATATTCTGTCAACCTGATTTTTATTGGACGAACAAAATTAAAATATATTGCTGTAATTTTTATTGTGTTAGATATTTTCAATATCCAAACAGGTAACGAAGGCGGTCATCTGGCTCACCTTGGAGGTGCTTTATGGGGATTTATTTACTCTCGCAGTCTTTTAAAAGGTAACGATTTAGTCGGTTCGCTCAACTTTGGTTGGATGCGTAATTTTTTTGTGAAAAAGAAAAAATCGCCATTTACAAATATCCATCGGAATAAACGACCTCTTTCTGACGAAGAGTATAATGCCAGAAAAGTATCAAAACAGAAAGATATTGATAAAATATTAGATAAAATTTCAAAATCGGGATACAACAGCCTGACAGAAAAGGAAAAAGAGATCCTTTTCAAACATAGCAATAACGACAAATAAATATACAACAAGCAACAAATTTTAATCAGTGAATAGATACAGCAGAAAAAAACCAAGAACAAATCAATTTGAGAGATTACTGAAAATAGTAAATATTTTAGTTTTAATAGGACTATTACTGGGTTGCTTATCAGTATATATTTCGCCAATCTCTTTCGTTATACCGGCTTTTTTCGGCATCTCTTTTATGATATGGTTTATTGTAAATACTGTATTATTACTTATTTGGATTTATATAAGAAGACTCTTTTTCTTAATCCCTTTAATTGGTTTTGTTGCCGGAATTCAAAATTTCACACATATTGTGCAATTCAATTCTAATAGCAATCCCGAAGGGATAAAAGTATTATCATATAATGTTCGATTATTCGATATAAATAATTGGTACAGCAATCCTATAAAAGAAAATCATAAAAAAATTATTGATTTTGTTGGTGAAGAAAAACCTGATATAGTTTGCTTTCAAGAGTTTTTTACAGATGACTCGGGCGAATTTCCTGTGTTAGACCTTCTACTATCAAAAAAAGGAATTCCAAAATATTATCACATCGATTACTTCCAAACCAGAAGAAAAACATACCACTGGGGCATTGCAACTTTCTCGAACTATCCGATAATAAACCGCGAAAGATATCAATTTCGCAATAGTATTGGTAATTATTGTGTTTACACAGATGTGATTAAGAGTAGCGATACTATCAGGATATTTAATGTACATATGGAGTCGTGGCATTTTAAGGAAGAGGACTATGATTTTATTACTGATGTAAAGAATGATTTAGATATTAACAGCAAATCAATGCATCGGTTAAAAAATATATATTGGAAAATGAGCTCTTCATATCAAAAACGCTCTGTACAAACCCTAGAACTGGTCGATCTAATAAAAGAATCTCCCTATTCGGTAATTGTTTGCGGCGACTTTAACGACACTCCTGTTTCATACTCTTACTCTAAAATAAACAATGTGCTAACAGATAGTTTTTTGGAAGCAGGAAATGGCTTCGGAAGCTCTTATAGCGGAGTTTTACCGATTTTCAGAATCGATTATATCTTTCACAGCAACGAATTTGATGCAATAAACTACAAAACATATAAAAAAGATTATTCCGATCATCACCCTATTTCTGTATATTTGAAAAGAAAATCTAAATAGTGAGCAAAAAAAAACACAGTAGTCTAATATCAAAGCTTTTATTCTTTATTAATAGCATTGCTGCAATGTTATTACTTTTTTCATATACAG
>JAYEOD010000240.1:0-3040 GCA_034722575.1 Bacteroidota bacterium
TGTATCAACCGACTCAACACTGGAAGATGTCATCACTTTCATCTTAGCCTTTTTAAAGCTTCTGCCAACCTGTTTCGACACATCAACATCTTCAACAGGAAGAATTGTATCCAAAAATTCTACCAACGTTACTTTTGTGCCAATAGAGTTATATAAATACGCAAACTCCGAACCTATTGCTCCTGAACCAACAATAACCATGGTTTCGGGTTGTTTTTTAAGTGTTAAAGCTTGACGATAACCAATAATTTTTTCGCCATCAATTGGCAAATTAGGAAGTTGTCGCGCTCTTGCTCCTGTGGCAATAATAATATGTTTTGCTTCGTAAATAGTTTTTTCGCTTTCAAGCGATGTTACCTCTACTTTTTTGTTTTCTAAAATACGACCGGTACCTTCAATAACATCTATTTTATTTTTTTTGAATAAAAAATCAATGCCTTTGCTCATTTGAGCCGCCACACCACGACTACGCTCTACCATAGCTTCGAGATCGGCAGTTACTTCACCTTCTATTTTTACGCCATAGTTTGCTGCATGTTTTGAATAGTTATATACCTGAGCACTTTTCATTAATGCTTTAGTAGGAATACAGCCCCAATTCAGACAAATCCCGCCAAGGTTTTCGCGCTCTACAACAGCTGTTTTAAGCCCTAATTGCGATGCTCTAATAGCAGCAACATATCCTCCGGGACCACTCCCGATAACTATAAGATCATAATTCATATTACTATCGTATTTTATGTTCGTTTTTTTAAGTTTGTGCGAAAATATTAAATTCTTTGTTATTATATAAACAACTGTAAATTATTTATTTCACTGTCATTGATTTCGTTGCCATTGATGGCCTTACAAACAAGTCATAACTTGTCTCTATATCACATCCACAAATAACCCGATAAATATCTCACTCTATCGGTAACTGCCTCGAGAACCCCTCTTCCAGCGAGATAAATGTTTCTGTGGCGGTAATTTCGGGTATAATTTGAATTTCGCTTACAATAATATTTTTCAGCCCTTCATTATCTCTTGCATAAACTTTTATCATAAGGGAGTACTTTCCGGAAATATGATGACACTCCACTACACCCGGAATTTTCATAATTTTTTCAAATACCTCGTCGTGTGTCCTGGTACTTATTAAGTTTACCTGAATGCCTATATACGCACATGTGTGATATCCCAATTTTTTCGGACTGACATTATATTGCGAGCCTGACAACAGACCGGAAGCAAACATATTACGCACTCGTTGATGTACGGCGGCTCCCGAAACATCGCATTGCTTAGCTACCTCAACAAACGGAGTACGCGCATTTTTTGTTAATATTTTTAATATTTTTCTATCTAAATCACTTAGTTCTTTATCCATATAATTAAAATTTTATAGTTATTTCATTAATATGATGTAGTAAAATTACAAATCGTAAGCAAAAATACAAATATCATTAAAATATGTAAGAGATGTAGGAAGATGTGTTTTAAAATATTAATTTTATCGCCTAAAACAGAAAATATTAATTTTTATAAAATAACTATTATGAAAAAATTCGATCCGGCTACTAATTTAGAACACACAGCCAAATTAACTGATAAGTACGAAGTTAACCCTCCTATTACAGATTCTGCTACTTATGCTTTTGATACAGCAGAAGATATGACAGATTGCTTTAATGGCAAAAAAGAGGCTTTCTTATATAGCCGTCACTGGAACCCTACTAACATGGCGTTTTCTAAAGCTTTAGCTGCTATGGAAGGCACTGAAATGGCATGGGTTACAGGTTCAGGTATGGCTGCTATTACAACTACTATTCTACAGGTTTGTAATGCCGGCGATCATATTGTTTCTACTGTTACAGAATATGGTGGATCGTTTGCTTTTATGAAAAACTGGTTGCCAAAATTTGGCATCACAGTTGACTTTGTTAATATCACTGATTTAGATGCGGTAAAAAAAGCTATCAAGCCTAATACAAAGATGATTTATACTGAAACAATGACAAACCCATTGTTACAGATTTCTGACCTACCTTCTTTATCGAAAATTGCTCACGAGCATGGTGCTAAATTGGTTGTGGACAACACTTTTACTCCAATGATTTTTTCTCCTGTTCAGTTAGGTGCTGATATTGTGGTTTATTCGATGACAAAATATATTAATGGAAAAAATGATGCTACTGCCGGTGCTATTTGTGCTTCTGCTGATTTTATTAATTCATTAATCGATCTTAATGATGGTACTGCAATGCTTTTAGGACCGGTTCTTGAGCCATTACGTGCTTCATCTATTCATAAAAACTTGTTTACTCTTGCAATACGCATGAAAAAACATAGTGAAAACGCTATGTTCCTAGCTCATAAATTTAAAGCTGCCGGATTAAAAGTTAACTACTTAGGTCTTCCAGAAAATAAAGGTCACGAGTTAATGAAATCTATGATGAACGAGCAGTATGGCTTTGGTGGTATGATCTCTATCGATCTTGAAACCAAAGAAAAATCTAGTAAATTCATGGCGCTAATGCAGAAAAAAGGTGTTGGTTACCTTGCAGTAAGTCTTGGTTTCTTCCGTACTCTGTTTAGTAATTCAGGTTCTTCTACTTCTTCAGAAATTCCTCAGGATATGCGTGATGGTATGGGGCTTTCCGAAGGTATTGTTCGTTACTCTGTTGGTTTAGATAATGATATGGAAGCTACTTACAATGTAATTGAAGGATGTCTTAAAGAGTTAGGATATTTATAAAATCAGTATCCAATTATAGATATTTAAAAAAGGACAGCTCATTTGAGTTGTCCTTTTTTTTGTTGTTGAAGCCATGCAACTTAATTGACAGTTTAACTCTCTTTTAATTATCAATTAATAAAATACATCATGAAACGAACCATATATAACTAAGGTTGAATTTTCCTCCTTCGCTTTCGCTTCGGAGGACGAGGAGGTTGAGATAAGCGATGGGTTGATTGATTGATTGATTGATTGGTTGATTGATTGATTGATTGATTGATTGGTTGATTGATTGGTTGGTTGATTGATTGGTTGGTTGAT
>JAYEOD010000241.1:0-3033 GCA_034722575.1 Bacteroidota bacterium
ATTCTGATTTTATATGGAAGGAAGTCTAAAAAAATCTGCGAAAGCATATGACGAGCGGCATAATTATTATACCTATAGCCTAGTCGGTTACCTGCTCATCTAATTCCCGCTCAATATTTTCAGGTAAACGAGCTAAAATCTCATAATTTAAAGAGTTATTCATTTCAGCAAATGATGAAAATGATATTTCGTTCTCGTCTTGTTTTCCAATCAATACAACTTCGTCTCCTATTTTCACATTATCAACATTTGTAATATCACAAATAATCATATTCATATTTACAATGCCTACAATTGCAGTTTTTTGACCATTAACAATAACATGCCCATTGTTACTTAACGAACGACTATATCCATTTGAATAACCAACAGGGACAATCATAATTCTCATTTTATATTGTGTTTGAAAACTCATGCCATAACCAATAAATTCTCCTTCCGGAATAGTTTTTATAGAGATTGCTTTCGAATACCATCTTATAGCTCTTTTTATTGGGTCTGATTTATCTTTTCGTCTGTGAATATAATTGATGAAAGTTTCTTTTGTAGGCCAATAACCATATAAAAGTATGCCTACTCTTACTAAATCTAAGCGAGTGTCGGGATAATTAATTGTTGCAGCAGAACTAGCAAGATGTTTTATTTTAAAAGCTATCTTATTGTTTTCGAAATATTTTACCCTTTTTTTAAAAACCGAATATTGTTTTTTTATTCTTGTATGATTAGCAATACTTTCTGCTCCTGCAAAATGCGATGTAATACCTATTATTTCTAAATAATCTAAATTAGAATTAATAGTAGATACTAACTTTTTTAAATCTTTATACGCTATACCTGTTCTGTTCATTCCCGTTTCAACATCAATATGAATACGAGCTTTTGAACCTGCCTTTTTTGAATATTCTACCGCTTTATTTAAAACATCTAAACTTGACACATAAAACTCAATATTATTTTTAATAATCCATAGGAAATCATTTTCGCAAATAACTCCCATTATCATAATAGTAGAATTTTTCGATTTGGCTTTAAAAGCATCTCTTGCTTCAGACGATGAATAGACAGAAAAATGATTTATTCCTTCTTTTTCAAACGCTTGTACCATTACTAATGTTCCGTGTCCGTAGGCATTTCCTTTTATTACAGCAGAAACTGTTACAGAGCTGCCAACAAGAGATTTTACAAAATTCACATTGTTGTTTATTGCGTCTGATTTTATTATTATTTTTGAAGTGCTTGCCATTATTCGAATTTTTATTAGGGGTATATTATTAGTGATGGATTAGGGCAAATTTTTAACCATTTTTCTTTTTCTTGCTTAGATGAAACACCGGGGAAGTCGCCAGAATTACCTTTCATATCAGAAATAATTTGAAAATGCAGATGTGGTGGCCAATTCCCGTTTTCGTTCGAATTTCCTACTTTGGCAAATATTTCGCCTTTATTTACTTTGTCATGAACCTTAATATTTGTTAAAGATTTTTTTGTTAAATGGCCATAAAGCGTATAGAATATTTGGCTTTCGATATGATGTTCTAAGATAATAGTTGGGCCATAATCTCCAAAGTTATCATTATTGTTAAAACTATGAATAAAACTATCCATTGGAGCAGAAACAGTAGTGTTTTCTTTGCACCAAACATCAATTCCCAAATGTATAGAACGGGCATCTTCATCGGTTCCGAAATATTCACTTTTTTTATAAATAATCCGTTCTTCTCCATACCCACCTACTGCAATTTGCTTATTGTTTTTTTCTAATTTTTCATTAATATAATTTAATAAAAAATCAGTATTTATATCTTTAACACCTGTCAATTCAGAGTTATTAACTGACAAATTTAATTTATAAACACTATTTTGATTAAGATCGAATGGTAATATGTTTGCAAAAGTTTCACTGTATTTTTTAAGGAATTGTTCTAATTTACTCATACTAATTAATAAATTTTTTCTCTATAAATTTTGAGTTTAACAATCTTGCAACAGCAATATAATTAGGATCTAAACATATCATATCTCCAACATTATACTTCTTTTTATTTTCCATATCTTTATTATCTCCAATATCTATAACGGTCATATCGGAAGTTATACCTACCAATTTCACATCTTTGTCGTCTATTTCTAAGCCATCTTGATCAACATCTAACAAGCCAAAATCTAAAATAGCCTTATTTGTTGAGCGTCCTAAATCCCCGTCTTCAAAATCTGCTGAATGCCCAATGCTTGCGTCATTGATAACTCCATCAGGAACTATGTCTTTTTCTTCTAATTCTATTATTTGAGCGTAGAAATTAAATGTATCTGTGTTTAAATCAAGAAATTGTTCATTTTTTAAAGGGCTTTTCCCAAAAAACGCAGCTTCTCCAATTCTAAAATGATTAATATCTTTTGGTATAGTACCATTTTCTATTAATGGTAATGTAATAGAACTTCCACCCGAAATAAGGTCTAGTTTTGTTCCGTGTTTGGCTTCAATAACTTCTTTGTATAAATTTAGTTGCAGCAGTTTGTCGTAAGTTGGTTCAATGCCATACATACAGCCTAAATTACTACCCAAGCCTACAACTTCAATGTTTGGCAGCTCAAATATTTTTTCGTAAAACGTAAATAAATCATCTCTGTTTACGCCTTCTCTCAGTTCCCCGAGTTCAAGCATAATTATAACTTTATGTATTTTATTTTGCTTTTTTGCCGCTTTATTAAGAGCCGAAATTGTTTTATATGATGAATTTAAAGATATATCTGCATATTTTACTACGTCATCAACATAGTCTGCTGCCGGCGGTTTAATATAAATTGTGGTTAGTTTCTCGTTAACTTCTTTTAGCGTTTTTAAGCTAGACAAACGAGAGTCTCCAACTGAATGAATATCTTTAATTATTTCAGGAGTAAGTATTTGTTCCATAAATTCCTTATCTCCGGAAAAAACCTTGGTTATCAGACTCCATTTAATATTATTGGCTTTAAGGTATTTACTTAGTTTGGTGATGTTATTTTTTATTTCTGTAATATTAATTTGTAATTCTG
>JAYEOD010000242.1:0-3026 GCA_034722575.1 Bacteroidota bacterium
CGTATAATTGTATGTTTTCAGTCATATTATATTTTGATTTTTTATTTGTTAAAAATAATAATCGCACAAAGATACAAATCTATGGGGATCAGTTGCTCAAATATGTTATTTTTGAAAATAAAAAAAATCGAATCTTATGGATGCAAAAGTTAGTATTATTATGGGTAGTACGTCTGATCTTCCTGTTATGGAAAAGGCTGCTACAGTGCTTGATGAGTTAAATATCCCTTTCGAGATGAATGCTCTTTCTGCTCACAGAACACCTGAGCAAGTGGAAACGTTTGCAAAAGAGGCAAAGAATAAAGGTATTAAAGTGATTATTGCCGGAGCCGGTATGGCAGCGCATCTTCCGGGTGTTATCTCTGCAAGTACTTCAATTCCTATTATTGGTGTGCCAATAAATGCTACATTAGACGGAATGGATGCTCTGTTGGCAATAGTGCAAATGCCTCCGGGAATTCCTGTGGCTACTGTTGGTATTAATGCAGCTCAGAATGCAGGTATTCTTGCAGCGCAAATGATTGCCACAGGTGATGAGGAACTGTATAGTAAGCTGGTTGATTATAAAGAGACTCTAAAAGAAAAAATTGTTAAGGCGAATAAGGAGTTGAAAAATATAAAGTATAAGTTTAAAACAAATTAAAAATAGATATCGTTCTGTATGAGAAAAATTTCCGGAATATTATTGGTAATGATAATCGCCTTTTTATTTGGTGATAATATTTTTGCACAGGAAAATTCGTTGCGACTGGAGTTGCCTGTCTCTTCCGGAAATAAACCTTATCAAGTTTGTGATTTTGCTGAAAAGGGTCTGCTGATATATTACAGAAAGCGTTCTGACGATAAAAGTATTAAAAAATGGTCTTTCTGGCATTATGATAACTATTTTAAACTGTGTTGGAAAACGGAAGTTACTACTCCCGAAGATTTCTATTTTAGAAAAGTAGAGGTAAAAGGAGGTAAAGCGTTTTTTACGTTTTATAACGATAAGAAAAAATTTGATGGCGATAATCTGTATCTTGTTAGTGTTGATATAGATAGTAAAAAGGTGGAGAAATATCCACTTAAAGTGCTCGCAAAAGGAGAGGTGGAAGAGATAGCTATAAGTGGTGATTTGGTTTTTATCGCGGTAAGCGGAAAAAAAGATAGATCGAAACTCTATTGCTACAACTTATCTTCTGAAACACAGCGTACTTTGCAATTAAAAGGCGATGAGGATATTAATGTAATACAACTTAATGTAGATGCGGAGAGAGATGAGCTTATTATGATTACGCGTAATAAACTTAGTAGAAGAGATTATGAGACGCACGTTTTGCATTATAATTTGAGTGGCGAGTTTATTAATTCGCATGAAGTAAATATGTTTGATAATAGTAAGGTGATTAACGATAGTGAATATACACCGTTGGCAGAAGAGGGCTATATTATTACCGGAACATATATTGATGCCAATAAGTTTAAACCACAAAAAGAGGGTGAATCACAGGTCTCTTCGGGACTGTTTTTTGCTAAATACGATAATGAAGGTAATGAAATTATTAAATTTCATGGCTTTTTCGATTTTAAGGAGTTTTACAATTATGTGTATCGTGAAAATATTAGCAGCCTAAGAAAAATTGCTGATAAGAGAGATGGCGATGCTTCTATATCTGTTAATTTTCAACTGTTGATGCATCCGATTATTAAAAAAGATTCATCTTTTATTTTGGGTGTGGAGGCTTATTATCCGGAATATCATACCGAAAGAAGATATGTTTATGATTATTATGGCAGGATGATTCCATCTTATTATACGGTGTTTGACGGGTATAGATATACTAATGCTATGATAGCGTGTTTTGATAATGATGGTGATTTGTTGTGGAATAATGGAGTGAAAATTGATAATACTTTGTCGTACGAATTATTTCAAAGAGTGAGTATTGTTGAAGATAGTGATGATTTAGTGCTCTCGTATGCTAATGAAGGGAGTGTTGTTGCTAAGGTAATTAAGCAAGAAAAGACTATTGAACCTAAGGATAAATATCCGGTAGATTTACGCTTTGGACGCGATATATTAGTGAGTGAAAAGGATGCGCATTTTGTTAAATGGTACAACGAGTATTATATCTATCAGGCATATCAGACAATTAGAAATAATACTCGCAAAAAAAATAAACGACACGTATTTGTTATTAGTAAGGTTATTTATGAATAATACCAATTGAATTTTGAAATTCAATTGGTATAACCCTATCTCTTCATTTTAGTTTAAACACCATCTTTGCGACAAATCGGACAGTTTTGTTTGTCTTTATGGATGTATCCACATCTGTGGCATTTGTAGTACTTGTGAGAGACTCTTGATTTGGTGAACCTGATTTTTGGAATTGCTATTTTCATTTTCGTATTTGGATATTTATTATGAGTTGAGTTTATTTGATGCAAAGCTAGTGATAAGAATATTCTTTATTTGGTCTTTTATCAAACGCTGCTAGATATTGTATAAGTGTGGCGTTTTTGAGGATATTTGTTTTTTTTATGATGTTTTTTATTAGAATTCAATAATTTTTTATAATTTTATCGGGTAATAATTGTAGTGAGGATTTTTTTTATTCTTTTTACTAAATCGATTTAGTAAAATGGGTTGTGAACAGATTCTATACAACTAAGGTTGAGGTTAAGGTTGAGGTTGAGGTTGAGGTTGAGGTTAAGGTTGAGGTTGAGGTTGGTTGATTGGATGATTGTGGCACCTGCGGTGCAATTGGTTGGTTGAACATAATCCATTTCATTGAATCAAAAAAAAATAGATTAAATTGTTTAATTCAATTAAAAACAAATTATAAACGGATGAAACGAGCCATACTAAAACTTTTAATACACACGAGAATGATTATATGAGTTAACAGCAGGCAGGATTTCGATAAACCTTAAAGGTTTGCAACTGTATTGATAAAAATAAGTAATGAGTTGGATTGGCATTCAGAAAAATGTTATTCAGCTCGCAGCGAAGCATTAGAGAGACCGGGAAGCTGAGAACTTGT
>JAYEOD010000243.1:0-3024 GCA_034722575.1 Bacteroidota bacterium
CTTGACGCAAAAGAACCAAAAAGTCAAGGCTTACATAAAAATATTATTCTTCTCTTTGCAAAGCATAAGTTCGGCCGGGTGATCTTCGAACAAGTTCTCAGCTTCCCGGTCTCTCTAATGCTTCGCTTTGAGCTGAATAACATTTTTCTGAATGCCAATCCAACTCGTTACTTACCTTTACCAATACAGCTGCAAACCTTGAAGGTTTGTCGAAATCCTGCCGGTTGTTAACTCATATAATCATTGTCGTGTGTGTTAAAAGTTTGAATATGGCTCGTTTAATTATTCTAAAATATTTAATTTTGCAGTTAAAACCATAACAAACCAATGACAATAAACAGAGAATATTTTGGAGAAATCGACAATAAAGAAATTTCTCTTTATACACTGAAAAACGATAATGGCGTTGAAATAAAGATAACAAACTACGGATGTATTATCACGGCTATTTTAATTCCTGACGGATTATCTATAAAGAAAAATATTGTACTTGGTTTTGATTCTCTTAACGAATATCTATCTGATAAATATCTGTCTGAATATCCCTATTTTGGCGCTACTATCGGGCGTTATGCAAACCGTATTGCTAATGGTTCTTTTAATATTGACGGAAAACAATTTGATGTAACAAAAAATCATGGCAAACATCAGCTTCATGGAGGATTAAAAGGTTTTGATAAAGCGGTTTGGAAAGAAAAAGATGTTTCAAATTCGTTAATACTGGAGCACAATAGTGCTGATGGAGAAGAAGGCTTTCCGGGAAACGTAAAAATAACAGCAAAATTTTCATTAAATCACAGCAACAAATTTACCATTGAATATTATGCTGAAACAGATGCTGCAACGCCATTGAATATAACTAATCACACATACTTTAACCTTACAGATAATGGAAATGCCCTAAATCACAATCTGTTTATTAATGCAGATAAAATAACAGAAACTGATGATGAATTAATTCCCACAGGGAAATATATTGATGTAGCAGATACTGAATACGATTTCCGCAAAACACATCCTGTTAAAGAGAAAATTAGCGATTTACCTGTAGGATATGATGTGAATTATGTTTTAAACAAAACCGAAAAAGCTGCCGCAATATTTTCAGCACCAAATACATCACGCAAAGTAAAGCTATACACAACTAAACCCGGATTACAATTTTACACAGGATTTTTTATTCCTGAAATATCAGGGAAATTTGGTCGCTACAGCGGATTAGCACTAGAGCCACAATATTTTCCCGACTCCCCTAACAACCCAAACTTCCCTAATTGTATTTTATCTCCTGAAGAGGAGTACTATGCTAAAACTGTTTTTGAATTGATTTTTTAACTTAACCTCATACTAAAAATACTATTCTTAGCTCTTCTTATAATTATAGGCTGTAAAAACACCCCACCTATTTATACGGAAATTTTTTCACCAATTTCTTTTCAATAATTTCTGTCAGACCCTTTCGATTTCCGGCATTTTTAAATGAAATATTTTCTTCGTAACGCCACATCTCTTTTTTCATAAAGATATCGCTTATTACCACTTTTACTTTTACATCAGCCGCATCTTTATTGTTTACGGCATCGGGAGTAATTCTTTTTGGAGAAATAATTTTTCCTGTTACTACAGCATCTACACGAAGAAGCATTCCTAACTCCTTTATATCGCGGTGATAAATATCGAAATACGAAATATTATTTTCTTCTAATATTTTATTGACTTTTTCTGCATCTAAAACTGTTAACGAATATTTATCCTTTTTCTCTATAAGCTTTTTTGTAATTTCTTGTTGAAGAAACATTGCTGTCTCTTTTTCGTTTTTTCTAAACAGCACATTACCGGTAGTAGCTCTGCTTCCCGAAGAGATAGATATATCGAAAGGGAGAACTGCTACTTTTTGATGCTTTTGTTTCATGCGTTTAAACACCTTAGCAGTATGAATAGTTGATGAACAGGAAGAGAAAATCATCATACCTGCTAAAACGAAAAATAGTAATACTTTTTTTGTCATATTTATAATCATTTAGGTTTTACACAAAACCATCGCAACAGATAATTTTGTGCCAAAAAAATTAGGCTCAAACAAATATGGTGAAATAAAACGAGAATTGTACTTTTTCATCCGTTTATAATTTTATATTTCGGTCGGATGGAAGTCGCCATTATAATCATTGTCGTGTGTTAAAAGTTTTAGTATGGCTCGTTTCATCAAATTAAACGAATTAATCTAATTTTTTTGATCCTATGAAAGCAGATTATATTTTATCCATTTATGCTAAATCAGAGCGGCAATGAAACAGTAAAAGTACTACCTTTTTCAGGAGTGCTTTCTACACTAATTTCACCACTATTCAATTTCAAAAATTCTTTAACAAGATGCAATCCTATACCGGTTCCTTTTTCACCATATGTTCCATCTTGCGAGTTACTCTCTTCTATTTTAAAAAGATTATCAACAACTTTCTTTTTCATTCCTCTTCCTGTATCAACAACAGAAATTTGTAGCTTTTCGCCTTTTACAACAGAAGAAAAAGATATAGTTCCATTTTCGGTAAATTTAATAGCGTTTGATAATAAATTCCTTATTACTGCATCTACCATCTTTCTATCAGCAAATACCTCTTGTAAATTGGGGATATTATTAACAACTTTAATATTCTTTTTTCCTGCACTTACAAAAAAGAGTTTTATATTTTCTGTAACAATTTCACTAATATCAAGTTTCTCCGGATCGGCCTGTAATCCTCCTGATTGTGCTAACGACCACCCTAAAAGATTTTCGAGTAAAGAGAGTGTGCGAGAAGCGTCAGTATAAAGCACTTCAATAATATTTTTTCTTTCAACATCATCAAAGCAATCATAATCTTCTAATAAAAGATCTACAAAACTCACAAGATTAGCCATAGGATTTTTTAAGTCGTGCGCTATTATCGAGAAGAATTTATCTTTAGTAATATTCAATTTTTCCAGCTGCTTTTTTCTCTCTGCATTTTTTCTCTCTGCATTTTTTCTCTCTGTAATATCATC
>JAYEOD010000244.1:0-2971 GCA_034722575.1 Bacteroidota bacterium
ACCCAACGTACAAAACCGGTTCCTTTAGTAATAGCTGCTTTAGCTCCTATATAACCTCCTATAATTTGACCAATTGCCAATACAAATCCATATTCGAAATTTACTACTCCTCCCCAGATAAATACGCCAAGAGTAAAAGGCACATACAGCATAACAATAAACACTTTTATTGCATTTGCTTTTACTACATCGTGACCAACAGAGAGGACTATTGCCGCCAACAGAAAATATCCTATCCCAACATAAATAAAACCACCATATAAGCCTAAAGCAAAAAACAGTAATATCTGTTTCCAGTCTATTTTTTTTGCCAGGAGTTTTTCGTTGCCCTGAAGCCAGCGTTGTGGCTTGTATAAAATCATCAGTAAAATAACAATCATCACAACGGCAACAATTTTTTTAAATAACTCTTCGTTAATATCAACTGCAATTCGGGCTCCTATTATAGAGCCAACAATTGTTGGTATAGCCAGCACAAGACCTTTGCGCCAGTCGAGAATATTTTTCTTTTTATATGTAGCAACCGAAGTAGCTGTTTGAAATGCTGCTGCAATACGATGTGTTCCATTTGCAACATTTAAGGGCAAACCCATAAACATCAACACCGAAAGAGAGATAATTGTTGCTCCACCTGCAAGGGTATTAATAAACCCTACCGATATCCCTGTTAGAATAAGTATTACTGCTTCAAAAATTCCCATAAAACAAATTTCACAAATATGCTACCGTACTACAACAATAACGCTTTTAAGCAATTATTTAGTTATTACACATCCCTTTTTGAGCTGTATTTTTCCCGACAAATATCACTATAAAATAGAGAATAACAAGACCTGTTGGAAATAATATCCATGATGAAACACCATAAGCTGCCGGAATTATCCCTACCACAATAGAAACCAAACCAACTACTAAAGCATACGGAAGCTGAGTTTGTACGTGCTCGATATGGTTACACGAACTGGCTAACGAACTAAGAATTGTAGTATCGGAAATTGGTGAACAATGGTCACCAAGCACAGACCCCGCTAATACAGTAGAAACAACATTATAAAAAATATTGTAGCTCTCATTTACATCCAACCCATTCTGTTGCGATATCAGCCACGAAGCAGGCAAAATTAAAGGATATAGTATTGCCATTGTTCCCCACGACGAGCCTGTAGAAAACGCTACCAAAGCAGCCATCACGAAAGTTAAAACAGGAACCAGATACGGAGTCATTTGCGTTTCTAACAAGATATTTGAGATAAAATTAGCCGTGTGCATGTCTTCTGTAACGCGAGCTATAGACCATGCCAGTATAAGAATAATAATTGCCGTTAACATAGTACGAAAACCATTTATCAAACTATCTATAACATCTTTCAACATCATAATTTTTTGAATCTGAGTCATCATAACAGCCACAATAACACCGGATAGAGACGCCCACAGCAAAGCTTTATACGAATCGGCAGCACCAATTGTTTCAGAAATCTTTTTTGCAACAGAAATATCGCTACTCCACACAGCAGCATCCCATCCCGTATAAAGCAATCCTGCCAAAGTGCCAAATATTATTATTGCTACAGGAACTACAGCATTAAATGCTCGTGGTTTAATATTCTCATCAACATCAAGGTCGTTAAGCTTATTCGAAAAACCATCTTTTTGGTTGTTAACAGTAACTTTACCGCCTCTAGCACGACATTCCGCTGTGTACATAGGTCCAAAATCTTTCTGTTTCCAGATTAAAATAGGAATAAACAGCAAAGCAAACACCGGATAAAAAGCATATGACAGAGAGTTTAAAAAAATAGAATACGGACTGGCATCCAAGCCTATGGTGTTAATACCATCTTGGATATAACTCAATTCTGCGCCAATCCATGTTGTAACAAAAGCTATTGCTGCAATTGGCGCAGCAGTAGAATCGACAATATAAGCAAGTTTAGCTCTCGATATTTTTAACTTATCGGTTACAAGACGCATGGTATTACCAACCACCAAAGTATTTGCATAATCATCAAAAAATATTGCTATCCCTAATAGCCACGTAACAAACTGTCCCGACCTAGGACTCTTTGCATATTTCGACAATCTGTTTACAACGCCTTTCATTCCTCCGTTGCGGGTAATCAGGTTCACCATAGCGCCTATCAACATCGAAAAAACAATTATTGAGAGATGTCCTTTGCTAAACAAAGCGTTTATAATATACTCATCCGCAATAGCGAAAACACCTTTAAACAGGGCAATTATAACCATATTTCCTTTGTAGAAATAGATAATTGAAGTCCCGGCCAAAAGCCCTGTAAACAAAGCTGTAAAAACCTCCTTAAAAATCAGCGCCATTAAAATAGCTATTAAGGGCGGCAATATCGACATCCACAAAGGGATAGCATTTACTTTTCCTGAAAAAGAGAATAGTTGCGATGTAATATGATATTCATCGCGCGATTTGAATTTTGCTTTAATAACTGCTTCACCATTATGAAAAACAGCTACATCATGTTTTCCATTTACAACAACAGGAATTTCCCGGTTTTCGAAATAGACAAAATTATCTGTATTAGTGAGTTTTACTACCAACTCATGAGTAACATTAGCAACCAATATTTCAGGCAGTTCTAATTCAAAATCGTCTTGTGCAGTTTTAGGTAACTCTTGGCTATAGCCGGATAATATACTGAAACAAATTAAAAATAATAGAAGAACCTTTAATCGCATGTAGTAGTTATTTAGTTAGAACAGACAAATATACGGATTGTTTTTAATTTAATATCCGGCTATAGGACAAAAAAAGGGGTGTCCGAAAAAACTCAGACAGCCTTGTTATACCAATTGAATTTCAAAATGGCTGACATAAATTCAAAATATTTTTCTGTTTTACAATCTTCAAATTTTAAGCATAGCAGTAGCTACGGTTCAAATTTGAAGTGCGGTAAAACTGGAAAAGATGAAGAATTTATCGGCCATTTCGATGTTC
>JAYEOD010000245.1:0-2959 GCA_034722575.1 Bacteroidota bacterium
CTGAAGAAGGATTCCCAACCACATCACCATCAAAAGAATGAGTATTGGCAAATACCATAAAACCACCGTCTGAAGTTTGAAATATTTTTGTTGGTGAATCGCTATTAGACCCCCCATAACATTTTTGCCAGATAATGTCCCCCGAAAAATCAGTTCTTACCAACCATACATCTTTATTACCATGCCATCCTGAACCTGTAAGGTCACCATCGTTTGAACCACCCCATCCTGCAATTACATAACCATTAACCACTTCTAATAATCTTACCACACCATCACCTCCACTTCCACCGTAACAACGATGCCACTCAGGGTTGCTAATTGAGTCCATCTTAAAAACTATTGCATCAGGAATATTGGTTGTTTGAGTTGTGCAAGCAACATTACCAGTACCTGCACCTTGGGGTGTTCCATATAAACCTGCTAAATAACCATTATCACTAGTTTGAATAATGCCATTGATATATTCAGTATATGTTGATGAGCCTATTGTAAAGTCCCATTCCGTATTTCCAAGACTGTCAAGTTTTATTACCCATCCATCATACCAACCGTACCAAGTAGTGATGTCACCTCCTTGCGAATCAATTTGTGCTGTTGCAATAATGCCACCATCATCTGTCGGTTCGCCATATTGGTCACCGCCAAGCACACCTGTTGTATTCCCCAGCGCTCTTTCCCAGATAATATTGCCGAGACTGTCAATTTTTGCTACCCATAAATTATAATCTTCAGGATATGGTGTCAAAGCAGCACCTCCAATTAAATAATAGTAAGGGCTGCCAATGGCTTTTACAATTCGAAACGCATGAGCGTAATCAAAACACTTCTGCCAAATTAGGTTGCCCGAATCATCGATTTTTAACAACCAACCACCACCATTTTCCTCAAAACACTCAACCTGTCCGCCACCTGACCCTGCAATACCTGTAACCAGGTATCCACCATCGGTTTCAGCAATATCATAACCCCAGTCAGAAGCCATGCTCCCATAACTCTGTTGCCAGTTAATTTGTAATTGTCCATAAGATACTACTGATAGAAGTAATAATATAGTTAAAACAGTAACATATTTTTTCATCCGTTTATAATTTGTTTGCCCTGATACCAGTGCATTAAGATTTCTATTTAACATAATGTTTTCTTTGTCGATTTGTTTATTCATTCAATTTTTCATTCGTAATTCGTAATTAATTCAGTTTTTATTTGTCGGATGGAGCTGCACATTTATAATCATTCTCGTGTATGTTAAAAATTGCTTAACATGGGCGTTTCATCATTGCCTTATTTAGCATAAAGCAATATCTCCCTGTTCGAATAACAGGAAGACATTGCCAAATACAAATTTATTTGCTGATTACTATTTTACCTGACTGGCTGAAACCGCCTATTTTAAGAGTATAAATATACACTCCGGGCTTAATGCTTCTTGTATCCCAAAGTTTTTGACCTTGTTGTCCGTTTACTTCCAGTATTTCAACAGTACTGCCTTTAGTATTGGTTATAGTAATGAGGGCTTTTGTTTCGCTGTTTGGCAAAGTATAGTCAAAAGCAGCCCATTGTTTTGCGGGATTGGGCTTAACAGAAATATTCAATCCATAAGCCTTTCCTAGTGCATCAGGATTTATCTTATTGCTACTTTTGTATCCTGCTGCGCCATCTGCATCAGGGCAATCTACATAATATTCGTTGTAAACGGCTTCCAATATACTTTTGGCTTGTGCACCTGCTACCCCGTTACTATTATTAGCAATAAACAGAATATCGGCTTTCTCATTACTATTGAGTTGGAATGTATTTCTGCCTTGTTGATAAAGTGTTTGGTGTAAATTTAACATATCCATATAATAGTTATGCTCCGTTAGTTCAGTACTTTCCAGGTTATAAAGTGATGGTAGCATATTGGCGAGAGCAAGGGCATCTGTAAAGTTGCCTTCACTGATATATGATGTAATAATCTGCCTGTCGGAAGTTATCCCACCAAGATTATCCAACCAATTTCGCAATTCGTTATAATCAGTAACCGTGTCATGCAGATTACTACGGATAATGTCGTGGGCAGCACGGCTGTAACTGTGCTTATAACCGGCCATTTGCTGTTGAAGGGCTGTTTTGTATGTAATGCCTTCGGCAAGTTGCTTTAACAGATTGATCATATAGTCAGGAAGTGGCTCTTCTTTATTTTCAAGATAACTTATGAGTGTATCTTTTTTCAGTTCATCTGGGTTGGCTGCCAATATATCGAATAAGGCAGATTCCGTAAACACATCTGTTTTGTCAGCGGCTTCTTTTAACACATCAAATGACAAATGCGGTGAATCGCCAAGCAGTTGTGCACGCAACGCCCACATATCGTCAGGTTGGGCAGTTTGGATATCGAGTTTTTCACTTTCTGTATCACCACCGTCAATGTAACTGTCGTAGAGAGATTTAACATTGTTATAATCTGCCAGTCCATAATAATAATCCTGTTCGGCATCCGCTTTTTGTTGCGGGGTCAATACAAGTTCTAATTCGGAATTACCATAGTGCGAGGGGCAATTGTTGGTGACGTTTCTCCCAACCTTGGCTACACGGTAAATTATATCATCATCATAATAATCCGGAATTTCATTAATAATATTTTGATTGTAATAATAACCTACCAAATGTTCACCTCCGTTGTAAAAATGCCAGGTTGCCCCGTTTTGAGTAAATGTGTTACCGGCAGTATAGTTATCATTACCCTGTTCAGATTGGATTCCAGAATGCTTATCAAATTCAAAATCATTTACATAAAAATCTGCATAGTTGTTTAGGTTTTCATTACAGTAATAAGCAAGACCTTCGTATCGGTTTTCTAAATTCCAGTTCTTACCATCTGAGAAGTTTGCATAACTTAATCCTTCAAAATCATTTTTGTACACTTCATTCACGGCTTCTGAATTATTTATTATTATACCAAAGTAATCAGAAACAG
>JAYEOD010000246.1:0-2951 GCA_034722575.1 Bacteroidota bacterium
GATTTAAAAAGTATTGTTAAGGACTTGGTAAATAAAGGGTATGATTATGAATTATTGAAAAACTATTTTAAAAGCAAAAAGTATATTATAAATGAAAAGAATGTATCAAAGGTTTCTGTTTATTATTATAATGACGAAAATGCAGCGGTAAGGCAGAGTTTAGATGTAAGTTTTAATTCTAAAAAAATAAAGTCGGTTTGTAATGAGCATCTACAGAAAATATTAAAAACCCATCTCGATAAGTATACCGAAAATAGTAAGGACGTTGTAAAAGAACGCCCTGATTTAGCTTTTTCTCCTGAGGGTGTTGACGAAATGAATAAATTATTAAATAAACCAATCTATAAAGTAAGAATTTTTGAACCAATAGGTAAAAAGTTTGCTGTTGGATATAATGGTAATAAAAAGGATAAATATGTAGAGACGGCTAAAGGTACAAATTTGTTTTTTGCAATTTATTCTGACGAAAATAATAATCGTACTTATGATAGTATCCCGTTAAATATTGTAATTGAAAGGCAAAAACAAGGATTGTCTTCTGTGCCTGAAACAGATAAAGATGGTAAGAAATTATTATTTACTTTATCTCCTAACGATTTGGTGTATGTGCCAAGTGAAGAAGAAATGGAGGCTCCTTATAATATTGATTTTTCTAATTTAAGTAATGAACAGGTGGGGAGAGTGTATAAGATTGTTAGTTTTACAGGTAATAGACTGTATGCGATACAAAATAATATTGCTATGAGTATTAAGGATAAATTTGAGTTTACGTTGTTGAATAAGCTAGAATTTGATTTGTCAAGAAAATCAATAAAAAAGGTTTGTTTTAAACTTAAAATAGATAGGATAGGGAATCTGCGTAGTATGTAGTATTTATAATAAAATTGAAACAATAATATTGTTTTATGAAAATAGAAAAAGGTTATCTCTACCACGTATATAATCAGGGTAATAATTGTCGAAGAATTTTCTTTGATAACGAGAATTATCTATTCTTCTTAAAAAAAATAAATATTTATATTTCGCCTTATGCCGATGTGTTAGCGTGGTGTTTGATGCCTAATCATTTTCATTTGATGGTATTTGTTAGGGATGTGGAGTTGGATAAGGATTCTGTGACTAACGTGATTCACTGGGTGTCTCACGGGATGACTCAAAGTCACCCCGTGAGTAATTTAGCACAGCAATTCAAAGTCACCCCGTGAGTAATTTAATCACAGTAATTTAATCACAGCAGTTTCACCAGCTTTAATAAATCTTAATCCGTGATTAACTTGTATAAATAAACATCACGACCATGATAAAAAGAACTTTATATTTCGGGAATAACGCTTACTTGCATACTAAAGACAAGCAATTATTAGTTGAATTTGCTGATAAAGATAAACCACAAGCCACAGTGCCAATAGAGGATATTGGAGTTGTGATACTTGATGCTTACCAGTTAACTATTTCTCAAAAATTAATAACTAATTTATTGCACAACAATGTAGCTCTTATTACTTGCGATGAGAGGCATATGCCACAGGGTTTATTGTTAAATCTTGAGGGAAATACTCTGCAGCAAGAGAGGTTTAATAGCCAGATTAATGTCAGTTTGCCATTAAAGAAAAATTTATGGCAACAAACTATTAAGGCTAAAATCAGAAATCAATCGGCTTTACTATCAAAACTTTCTGGTAATACTATGTCTAAAAAACATAATTATTCTGAAAATGGTTTTCAAAATATGTTGTATTGGGAACAGTCTGTACGTTCCGGCGATCCTGATAATTATGAGGGACGTGCTGCGGCGTTTTATTGGAAAAATATATTCTCTGATAATGATGCTGGTAATGTTTTAGAGTCATCGGCTGTAGATTATAAAAAACCTAATATAAAAAATTTTAAAAGAGGTAGATTCGAATCTGCTCCAAATAATTTATTTAATTATGGTTATGCTATACTTCGTGCAATTGTGGCTCGTAGTTTAGTGGCGTCAGGCTTATTGCCAACATTAGGTATTCATCATCATAATAAATATAATGCGTATGCTTTGGCAGATGACATTATGGAGCCATATCGGCCTTATGTTGATGAAATTGTTTTTTCATTAGTAGAAAAATATTATTCCGAAGAATGGGAACAGGATGGTTTTGAATTGACACCGGAAATAAAAAAAGAACTTCTGAAAATTGCTACTGTGGATGTAAGTATTGCAGACACAAAAAGTCCGTTAATGAATGCAGTGCAACGAACTACTACAAGTTTGAACGAATGTTATATGGGTAATAGTCGTACATTGTTGTATCCGACTTTTTAGTGTTTGATTATAAGGTGTTTATAAATATAATAAATAATAATGCCTAACTTAGATAGATTAAACCAATATCGTATTATGTGGGTAATTGTATTTTTTGATCTGCCAACCGAAACGCGTAAGGACAGGAAAAGTGCTACTCTGTTTAGAAAACGGTTAATACAAGATGGTTTTGCCATGTTTCAGTTTTCTATTTATATGCGGCATTGTGCCAGTCGCGAAAATGCTGAGGTTCATATTAAACGAGTTAAAATGTCTCTCCCCTCAAATGGGCATGTTGGAATTTTGCAAATTACAGACAAGCAATATGGTATGATTGATGTTTTTTTTGGAAAAAAGAAGTCTGAGAAACCAGATATGCCTCAACAATTATCTATGTTTTAAAATAAAACAACCAACTTCCTGAATAAGATTTCGCTTATTGGAAGCTGGTTGTAATAATTAATTTGATGTTTATTGCTGTAATACAGCACTTTAACACAGTTGTTTTTTAATTCTATAATCACAGTTAACTTGTTGTGTTTTAGCGAAATAAAGCCACCTATACTGTGTTTAATATTTCAAAGATACAAATCGAAAGCTATTCACAACCAACGTCTACAAATCGGGCGTCCTTTTTTAACTGTGTTTAATATTTCAAAGATACAAATCG
>JAYEOD010000247.1:0-2948 GCA_034722575.1 Bacteroidota bacterium
TTAGCATCATTTTTTATTGCAATGCCATCTAAAAGAAAATGATAATCATAAACCAATTTATCTTCTAAGTCGGTATTCTTCCAGCTCTCCAGTTTTTTTGTTGGGAAACCATCTTTTTTAAAATATTCAAATGCTGAATTTCTCAATTCAGTCATTTTATCAGAGTCGCCGGTAAATAATTTGGCTTTGTTATCTGAAAATATATTTTGCAGCTTTGTATATAGTTCCGGCTGCTTTTTTTCTGTTTTATTACTCATTATTACTCTTTTTTAATTCAAGGAATAATACCAATATGGTAACACAAATGCAATAAGACTATTCGTCTTTAAGCCATTCATATCCTTTCTCTTCTAATTCAAGAGCAAGCTCTTTACCTCCTGTTTTAACCACGCGTCCATTATACAATACATGAACAAAATCAGGAACAATATAATCAAGCAATCGTTGATAGTGCGTAATAAGAATTACTGCATTATCGTTATTTTTAATATGGTTTACGCCACTTGCCACAACTTTTAGCGCGTCAATATCCAACCCTGAATCAGTCTCATCTAGTATAGATAATTTAGGATTTAACATTGCCATCTGAAAAATTTCATTTTTCTTTTTCTCGCCACCTGAATATCCTTGGTTTACAGATCGGCCGGCCATTTTGGAGTTTATCTCTACTACTTTTTTCTTCTCATTCATAAGAGCCAGAAACTCTTTAGCAGGCATTTGATCCATTCCTTTATACTTTCTTATGTCGTTTATGGCAGTGCGCATAAAATTAGTCATGCTAACACCCGGAATTTCTACCGGATATTGGAATCCTAAGAATATACCTTCTCTGGCACGATCTTCTATCGACATCTCAAGCAAATCTTTACCATTGTAAATTATTTCGCCCGACTCAATATTATAGCCCTCTTTTCCTGCTATTACAGCAGCAAGAGTGCTTTTACCTGTTCCGTTAGGACCCATTATAGCATGAATCTCTCCGGCATTTATCGTTAAATTTAATCCGTCAAGAATACGTTTTTCTTCTATCGAAACTTTTAAATCTTTTATTACTAACATCACTTTCAAATTTTAATTAAAATTTGTCTTTAGTTAAAATACTAATTAGAGTCTGTATATAAAGTAAAGTGTTTGATTCAAACACTAATTAACCTACACTACCTTCTAAACTAATCGACAAGAGTTTTTGTGCTTCAACAGCAAACTCCATAGGGAGTTTGTTCAAAACTTCTTTTGCATAACCATTAACAATAAGGCTTATGGCGCTATCTTCGTCAATACCACGTTGTTGTAAATAAAATAATTGATCTTCCGAAATTTTAGAAGTAGTTGCTTCATGCTCTATAATCGAAGATTTATTGTTTGATTTTATATATGGAAAAGTATGCGCTCCACATTTATCGCCAAGCAATAGTGAATCACATTGCGAATAATTTCTGGAGTTTGTAGCTTTTGTTCCCATTTTAACCAAGCCACGATAACTGTTATTACTATATCCGGCAGATATACCTTTAGAGATGATAGTGCTCTTGGTATTTTTCCCAAGATGTATCATCTTAGAGCCGGTGTCGGCCTGTTGATAATTATTTGTTACTGCTACAGAATAAAATTCTGCTACAGAATTATCGCCAAGAAGAATACAGCTGGGATATTTCCATGTAACTGCAGAACCTGTTTCAACCTGTGTCCACGAAATTTTAGAATGACTTCCTTTACAGATGCCCCTTTTAGTTACAAAGTTGTAAATTCCGCCTTTCCCCTCTTTATTGCCGGGATACCAGTTTTGAACAGTGGAATATTTCACCTCTGCGTCTTTCATAGCAACAATTTCAACAATTGCAGCATGTAATTGATTTTCATCACGCTGTGGCGCAGTACATCCTTCCAAATAGCTCACATAAGCACCTTCGTCAGCAATAATCAGAGTCCTTTCGAATTGTCCGGTTCCTTTTGCATTAATTCTGAAATATGTAGATAACTCTACCGGGCATCTAACGCCTTTTGGAATGTAGCAAAACGAACCATCGGAAAATACAGCAGAATTTAGTGCTGCGTAATAGTTATCGCCTTTTGGTACAACGCTACCTAAATATTTTTTTACTAAATCAGGATGCTTTTGTACCGCTTCACTGAAAGAAGAAAAAATAATACCATACTTTTCTAAAGTATCCGAAAAGGTGGTTTTAACAGATACGCTGTCCATTACCGCATCAACAGCAACGCCGGATAATCGTTTCTGCTCTTCTAATGAAATTCCTAATTTTTCGAATGTTTTTAGTAATTCGGGGTCGACCTCATTTAAGCTTTCTAATTCTTGTTGTTTTGTTGGTGCAGAATAATAAATGATGTCCTGAAAATCTATCTTAGGATATTTCAGATGTGCCCATTCCGGCTCATCCATCTTTAACCATTTACTAAAAGCATCTAAACGATATTTTAACAACCATTCAGGTTCATTCTTCTTTTTAGAAATCGCTCTAACGGTGCTTTCGTCCAGTCCTTTAGGTAACTGATCTGCTTCTACATCGGTAACAAATCCATATTTATATTCTGAATTTGTTACTTCATCTAATATTTTATTTGATTCAGCCATTTCAGCCTCTTTTGTTTAAATAACTAAAAATTATGCTGCAAAATTAACAACCTTATTATTACAACACAAACTTTTATAATTAAAAACATAATATTTCGGTAGTTATTTACTTAAATAAACTGTTATGCTCTTATTTAGTGTGTTTTAGACGTGTCATTTTATTCAAAAAATAAATTATAGCAGGTAAGTATTTTCCCATATGATATCGGTCATTTTGAAATTCAATTGGAATAAGAACAATCGGCAGGTATTGTTCTTATTTGTATAAGGGATTTTAAAGGCAAACTTTTCATCATCAAGTATATGAGTATAATACCATTGCAAGCCTGCCACATATATTTTAATTGTACGCCAG
>JAYEOD010000248.1:0-2936 GCA_034722575.1 Bacteroidota bacterium
GCCATACCACAACAACCTGATGGAATTTCTTCGACGCTATAATTTTTTGGTAGAGAGAGCATCTTTTTAGTTGGCTCAGTAGATGCCACTGCCTTTTGCTGACAATGACCATGAAGTTTCATATGCTGCAATTCTGTAGTAAACATATCAGCAGAGATATTACCTTTTTCTACTTCATTCACAAAAAATTCTTCGATAAGAAGAGAGGTTTTTGCTAAATATTCAGCAGCCTCTTTGTTTCTATCTTCCGCCAAATCGGGATATTCATCTCTAAAAGCAAGAATCCCCGAAGGTTCTATCCCCAACAAAGGAGTCTCTTGGCTAATAATATCTTTAAGATAGTCTATATTTTTATTTACAATTTTTTTAGCGCTTCGCACCAATCCCTTCGATAAAAAAGTACGACCACTAACAGTATGTTTTGGCAACTCAACCTCATATCCCATACTAGTTAACAGTTTAATAGCCTTTATTCCTATTTCTGTATCGTTAAACTGAGTAAATTCGTCGGCAAACAAATACACTTTTTTAATAGAATTTTTAGGGTTTAGCTTACGCAGATTTGTGTTTGCCCAAGCCCGCAGCGTTATTTTATAAAGCAAAGGTATAGAGCGTTTTGGTGCAAAGCCCAACATCTTTTTAGCCAATTGTGAAGTAAGAACATTACTCATAAAAAAGTTAGTAACAGAGGGAATAATACTTCCAAGTCGGTTTATATCAGAAATATAAGCAATAGCACGTGTTCGTAAAGGGATACCGTGTTTATCGTAATAGTGTTGCATAAACTCAGCCTTTAGCTTAGTAATATCGACACTACTCGGGCATTCCGACTTACACCCTTTACACGATACGCATGTATCTAAAATATCATAAACCTCTTTATGGTCGAAAGGATTTTCTTTTGTAGAATTAGAGACAAACTCTCGAAGGATATTTGCTCTGGCGCGAGGAGTATTATGTTCATCGCGAGTAGCCATATAACTAGGGCACATTGTACCTCCAATAGCCTCTGTTTTACGACAATCGCCGGAGCCATTACATTTTTCAGTTGCCCTGATATAGCCACCGGTTTTCGAGAAATCAAATATTGTCTCAATCTCTTTTATTTTCTCTCCGGGTTCAAACCGCAAAGAGGTATTCATTTTTGGAGTATCAACAATTTTGCCGGGATTAAAAACACTCTTCGGATCCCAGCTTGCTTTAATTTGTTTTAAGAATTCATAATTCTTTTCTCCTATCATAATAGGAATAAACTCACCGCGCAGTCTTCCATCGCCATGTTCGCCACTAAGAGATCCATTATATTTTTTAACCACTCTAGCGGCATCTTCGGCCAAATCATGAAATATCTCTACATCTTTTTTATCTTTTAAATTTAATATTGGACGCAGATGTAATTCGCCGGTTGCAATATGGGCATGATAAACACATTTTACATGATATTTATCGAACAACAGTTGCAAATCAGCAATATAATTCGACATATCTTCGGGCTTTACCGAACTATCTTCAATAACAGAAACCGGCTTAGCATCGCCGGGTAAGTTCGATAAAACACCGAGTCCTGCTTTACGCAGATTCCAAACTTTTGTTATATCGGCATTTTTAATAATCGGGAAGCTATATCCTAAATTTGATTTTTTTAAGTCTTTTATTACTGCTTTAACTTTCTTTTCTAACTCTTTTTCAGATGATTCTACAAACTCTATCATCAAAACAGCGTCAGGGTCACCATCTATAAAGAAACGATTTTTTCTTTGCTCAATATTTCCTTTTGTAAGATCAAGAATTGTTTTATCCATTAATTCCACTGCTGTGGGATGGTGAGCCAATGCAACAAGGTTAGCTTCAAAAGAGTCTTCTAATTTAGGGAAATGCGCACACACAAGAGCTTTATGCGGTGAAGGCAGAGGAACCAAATTCAATTTTATCTCAGTAATAAAAGCCAGAGTGCCTTCCGAACCGGCAATAATATTACTCAGATTTATTTTTTTATCACTATTTCCAAAAGCATTACTATCAAGCAACAAATCAATTGCATATCCTGTATTCCTTCGCGGGATGGTTGAATTGGGAAAATTATCAATTATCTCATTTGCATTATCTTTATTTGAAAGCAGTTTATTAAGATTTTTATATATTTCCCCTTCCAACGAATTCAGCTCACATTTTTTATCATATTCAGCTTTAGATAAAGCACCAAATTCCACTTCACTACCATCAGATAAAATTGTTTTAACAGATAACAGGTGATCGCGTGTGCTGCCATATTCAAGAGAATGCAGTCCGCAAGCATTATTACCAACCATACCGGCAATACTACAACGATTTGCAGTAGATGTTTCAGGGCCAAAAAACAGACCTTTTTCGGCGAGGAGAATATTCATCTCTTCAAGAACAACTCCCGGTTCTACACGGATCCAGCTCTCTTGTTGATTAACCTCCAAAATTTTGTTCATAAATCTTGAAATATCCACAACAATACCTTTACCAACAACCTGACCTGCCAAGGAAGTACCGGCACCACGTGGTATTACAGAACAACTATTTGCATCTGCAAAAGCAATAATTTTTTTTAAATCGATACTATTTTTAGGAACCACAACCGCCAAGGGATATTCGCGATAAGCCGATGCATCAGTAGAATAAAGCAGACGAGTTGTTTTATCGGTATATATTTCGCCCGAAAAACTATTTTTTAATTGAAGCAAACGTGTTTCAACAGATTGATTTGTAGAAATGTTCATAGATTACCGTGGTATATTAAAACACAAATTTACGAAAAGCGGGCGATAATTCATTAGTAATTTGCAGGGATTGTGTAATTCGTTAATAACCCAGTCACCGATCATACGTGACTTTTTTTGTGTATTGTTTTAAGAATACAATTATTTAACCGCATTAGAGAGGAACTACTTAGACACAAAATCATCAAT
>JAYEOD010000249.1:0-2932 GCA_034722575.1 Bacteroidota bacterium
ATAGCAACTGTTATGGGGTATCTCGAAACACTTCAGCATAATGACGTTGCGCAAGAAAAACAGAAGTATTTTATCGATAAAGCTTTTACGCAAGCCAAACGACTCTCGGAGCTTATCGAAGATATTTCGATGCTTAATAAAATTGAAGAGGCTAAAGAACATTTTATTTTCGACCCGGTAAATATAAACGATGTTGTAGCAGAAGTAAGGGATGATTTAAAATTGAGATTGGATAAAAATAATATTAAAACACATATTCAATTCCCCAATTCAATTATTGTTAATGGAAATAAATCACTTCTGTTTTCGGTGTTTTATAATCTTTTTGATAATGTTATAAAATATGGAGGAGAAAATATAGAGCTTACAGTATCAAACTATCTTAAAGACAGTAATTATTTTTATTTTTCATTTTCAAATACCGGAAATGACATTGATAAAAAACATTTAGCGCGTATTTTCGAACGATTTTATAGGGTTGATAGCGGTCGTTCAAGAAAAACCGGTGGTACGGGTTTAGGATTGGCAATTGTTAAAAATGCTATTCATCTGCATAATGGAGGAATAACAGCACGAAATCATGAAAAAGGAGGCGTGGAATTCCTCTTTACTTTAGCTGTATAATTTATAAATCTGCGCAAAGCATTGAAAGTCGCCGCTTTACTTTTTAAAAAAACAGTAAAGCGGCGACTTTCGTGAATAGAGTTTATTTGATATTGTTCTCCTTTTTAGGAAGAGCAATTCTAAATGTAGTTCCTTTTTCTGAAGTCTCTTTTACAAAAATTTTACCATGGTGATAATTCTCTACAATGCGTTGTGCCAGCGACAACCCTAAACCCCAGCCTCTCTGTTTGCTGGTATATCCGGGTTTGAATATCTCTTTTATTTTTGAACGGGCAATTCCTTTTCCCGAATCGGTTACGTCAATAGTTACTGATTTTTTGTTATCAACAATATTAATATTTATATCACCTTTTCCATTCATTGCATCAACAGCATTTTTGCACAAATTTTCTATAACCCATTGAAAAAGATGCTTGTTGATATGAATGATTATACTGTCGTCGATATAGGGAGAGATAGAGTAATTTACCTTTTTAGAGGTACGATTTTTTATATATGAGATAGTTTCATATATTAATCCTATTAAATCTTCTTCTTTAAGAACTGCTTTAGAGCCGATTTTTGAAAAGCGTTCTGTTACATTGTTTAATCTCGAAACGTCTTTTTCTATCTCTTGAACAATATTTTCGTCAACTTTCGAAATGCGCAGCATTTCTATCCATGCCATTAAGCTCGAAAGAGGAGTACCAAGCTGATGCGCTGTCTCTTTTGCCATCCCCGCCCAAACCTGATTTTGCTCCGATTTTCGCAATGAACTGAAGAGTAAATAAGCCAGAAAAATTAAAAACCCTATAGCTCCAAATTGTACATATGGAAAATATCGGAACTGACGCAGTAAGTGAGAGTCGCGATAAAAGATATAGTTTGTTTCCGATTCTGTTAGTTTTATCTCTATCGGATGGTTCTCTTTTTCCATCAGTGAAAGAGTTTTTTGTAAAAAGAGAGTGTCGCTGAAATTTCCATTCTCTATATTTCCGTAAGTAATTACGTGTGTTTTAGAACTGTCGGTAATTATTACCGGCACCGAAGCAGAGTTTACAACTACTTCCGAAAAAAAAGTGTTTATTAAATTGTCGAGATACTTTTTTAAATCGGTAAAAACTTTAGAGTCTTTGTAATAGTAATAATTTAGGTTTTTTGAGCTGTAAGGAATATCCGTTATCCCCGAATAGATATTAAAAATTATAGGATCGTATTTTGTAAACTCTTCTTTTAATTCGTCTTTAAGGTATTCTGTGCTGTCGAGATTGAAACAAACATTTTGTGCCGAATTAATTTTTCCTTTAGCATCGGTTAAAACAACGGGAATGGTTTTGTTTGCGACAATAATTTCTGAGTAAAAGGTAATATCGTCGTTGCTTTTTGTTGTTACCAAGCGACGCGTAGCTTTAGCCAAAAGTTCAACTTTTTTGCGCTCCTCGTTTTGTAGCTGCTTAAAAAATATTTCTGTTGTGTGTACTAAATCTACCTTTTGGTGAATGCTTTTTGCCCAAATCTGCACGTTGTTACGCTCGTCTTTGGATATCTTATTTATTAAACGATTGGTGTACCATAACGAAATAGTTATTATAGAAACCGCTGCTATAAGCAAAACAGTTTTTAAGCGACGTTTATTTTGTAATGAGTTCACAATATTTGTATCTGTTTATTTTGTCGGTTTAAAAACGTTAATTATTCTATATTATTGGATGCACTATTAATTTTCGCAACCTCAATTCAATCAATTATCGAATTAAACGAATTAATCTAATTTTTTAGTGAAGCGTGAAAGAGTGACGCGTTACGCATCAATTTTCAACCAATCTCAACCTAAATCTTAATTGCAATTTGATTCGTCTCATTAGTGGTCATTCATCCAATCATCCAATCAATAATCTTAATCCACAAAGCTGTATAAAAGTTCAATCTCTTCTTTCCAGCCATCTTTGTTAGGAGTTTCTAATATCATTGGAATTTCTTCAAAACGACTGTCGTTCATAATAAAACGAAAAGCATCTTCACCAATAAACCCTTTTCCAATTAAATCATGACGATCGACGCGTGTTCCTAACGCTTTTTTTGCATCGTTGAGGTGCATTCCTTTCAAATACTTAAACCCAACAATTCTGTTAAACTCTTCGAAAGTTTTTGTAAAAGCCTCTTTTGTTCGTAAATCGTATCCGGCAACAAAAGCGTGGCAAGTGTCAATACATACTCCCACTCTCGATTTATCTTCTACTTTGTCGATAATATATTGCATATGAGCAAAGTCATATCCTAAATTCGACCCTTGTCCGGCAGTATTTTCTATAACGGCGGTAACATTTTT
>JAYEOD010000250.1:0-2928 GCA_034722575.1 Bacteroidota bacterium
ATGGTAGTGTATCATAAAGAGAGTTCTAATTTACAAATTATAAAAGAGTTTAGTATAGACTATCATTTTTCGGAATTGCATTACAATATTGTTAAAAGTTCTATAACAGTTTTTATTAATGAAGTGCTTTATAGGGTTGTAAAAGAGGAAGAAGCAAATCCTCAATTGTTTGAGTTTTTATATAATGCAATACAGTTTTTAGATATCACCGATGGTAATATAAATAATTTTCATTTGATGTTTTTAGTGAAATTATCGCAGTTTTTAGGATTTTATCCTAGTGGGATTTTTTCTGAAAAAACACCTTATTTTGATATGATGGAGGGAGGTTTTAAAGCTGAAGTTCCTTTGCATTCGTATTGCTTAAACGAAGAGGAGAGCAAGATTTTAGGCGAATTAAAGCTTCTTCCTTTTGATAAGTCAGATTTAATAAAACTCACCTCTTTGCAACGCAATGTTATGATAGATAATTTATTGGCGTTTTATAAGTTGCATATCCCTAATTTTTCAGAAATAAAATCGCGTGAAGTTTTAAAAGTGGTTTTTTCGTAGGGAATGTGGTTTTTGGCGTATAAAAAAAAGACTGCCTTTGCAGACAGTCTTAATATTATTTAAAGAGTTTTTTATTGCTAATAAGCCCATTTTATATAAACAGCGCCCCATGTAAACCCAGCTCCAAAAGCAGATAAAATAATGTTATCACCTTTTTTTAATTGTTTTTCATAATCGTATAAACAAAGAGGTAAAGTTCCGGAAGTAGTGTTGCCATAATTCTGGATATTTATCATTACTTGCTCTTTTTTAATACCCATCCTTTTAGCCGTAGCTTCAATGATACGCATATTTGCTTGGTGAGGTACCAGCCAATTGAGTTTTTCAGGAGTGATGTTGTTTCTTTTCATCATCTCAACAGAAACATCCGACATTTTAGAAACTGCCCACTTAAATACCGGTTGTCCTTCTTGGTAAATAAAATGCTCTTTAGCATCAACTGTTTCGTGAGAAGATGGTTTTACAGAACCACCTGCTTTTTGATGAAGGTGAACTCTACCAACTCCATCGCTTTGTAGTAAAGTATCTATAATACCATATTCTCCTTCGGTAGGTTCAAGCATTACAGCTCCGGAACCATCACCAAATATCGGGCATGTAGTACGATCGCTATAATCTACTATTGAAGACATTACCTCAGTTCCAACTACAATAACTTTTTTGTATTGTCCTGATTCAATATATTTCGAAGCAGTAGTCAATGCGTAAAGAAATCCGGAACATCCGGCATTAAGATCGAAACTAAATGCATTTCTTATCCCTGTTAAATCGCTAATAATATTAGCTGTAGCAGGAAATTGATGATCGGGAGTAACCGTAGCACAAATTAAAATATCAACCTCTTCAGGCTTTGTATTTGTTTTTTTAAGTAGTTCTTCAACTGCTTTTGCTCCTAGGTACGATGATCCCTGACCCTCTTCTTTTTTTAAAATGTGCCGAGTCTTAATTCCTATACGACTCATTATCCACTCGTTAGAAGTGTCAACCATCTTACTGAGTTCACTATTAGTAAGAATGTATTTTGGTGTATAACCACCTATCCCTGTAATTGCTGCTCGCATAATGTTTAGTTTAGAATGATAGCTTCAAAAATAACCTATTATAAATTACTGTTTCCTACGATTATGTAGTAGAGTATTTTCTATTTGTTTAGGCATATCTGCTTTAGCAATATTTAAAGAATGTAAAATCATATTTTTTATTGCTTTAGCATTAGAGATGCCGTGACCTACTAATACCGGAGCTTTAATCCCCAGTACCGGTGTGCCGCCATAATTTTCATAGTTAAATTTATCCAGATATTCGTTCTGAAGACCCTGCTCTTTTAGAATATGGTAGAGCGATTCCATTTGTTTTAAAACTACATTACCGGTAAATCCATCACAAACAATCACATCTGCCTTAATGCCAAGAATATCTCTTCCTTCAATATTACCGATAAAATTGTAATCAGTAGATTCTTTCATTAACGGATATGTAGCTTTTGCTACTAAATTCCCTTTTTCTTTTTCTTCACCAAGGTTAAGAAGGCCTATTTTAGGGTTTTTAATATCAAAAACTGTTTCAGCGTAAATTTTACCTAAAATGGCAAATTGTTCTAAAACATCAGGTTTTGCGTCTGGATTTGTGCCTACATCTAATAAGATATTATATTTACCATCTGCACGAGGAGCTGTTGCTGCTGTGGCAGGTCGTAATACGCCATCAATAGAACCAACAGAATACATTGCACCAACTAAAACTGCGCCTGTATTTCCTGCACTGGAAAAAGCATCGATATATCCTTTTTTTAAAAGATGAAAACCGATAGAAATACTTGATTTAGATTTTTGCCTTAATGCTTTCGTAGGATGTTCACCCATTTCAATCATTTCTTCGGCATGAATAATTTCAAAATCTGTTAAATCAGCATTCCTGTCTTTAAACATTTTTTCAATACTAGGTTGGTCTCCTATAAGAACAATAGTGTTGCCACTATCCATTTCTTTACGGGCCAGAATAGCACCATCAATTGTTGATTGTGGCGCATTGTCCCCGCCCATAACATCTAATCCGACCTTCATAAAAATCGTATTTGTTAATAACTATTCTACTTCTGCCTCATAAACAAGCTTTCCTTTATAATAAAGAGAGCCGTCTACGTAGTATGCGCGGTGATACTGATGTACTTCACCTGTTGTAGAACATGTTGCCAGTTGAGGTTTTGTCGCTTTATAATGCGTTCTTCTTTTGTCTCTTCTGGTCTTAGAGATTTTACGTTTTGGATGTGCCATTTTGTTATTATTTTAAACGTTTTTAGTCTATTTTTTATTTAATTGTTTTTAATGCTGCCCAACGCGGATCAATTTCATTAGTTTTTTCGCTATTGTTGTTAAT
>JAYEOD010000251.1:0-2927 GCA_034722575.1 Bacteroidota bacterium
ACGTTGTTTCGACCTAAATTGTTAATTTATTAACAATAGAATTTTTTTTATAGCAAATCACAGTAAATATTTTTCTTTGTAGTTGAAAATATTTAATCTAAAACGCTGAAAATCATTTGTTAGGCACGTCTTTATTATTTTGTGAAATAAATTCAATTTTTGTTAACCAGATTAAAAAAAATATTTATGTTTACCCACGAAAGAAGTAGTGAATATTTCAACGCTTCAATATTAATTTTTTTAATAAAACTTAGTTTAAAAAACGTAAATAATTAGGATATGACAACAAAATCGCAAAAAATTGTCTATACGAAAATTGATGAAGCACCAGCTTTAGCTTCATACTCTTTGCTTCCAATCGTTAAAGCATTTACAAATGCTGCAGGTATTGAAGTAGAGATAAAAGATATCTCATTATCAGGAAGAATTCTTGCTAACTTCCCTGATAATTTAAAGGAAGAGCAAAAAATTTCAGATTACTTGGCAGAGCTGGGTGATTTAACAAAGGATCCTGATGCAAATATTATTAAATTACCTAATATTAGTGCATCTGTTCCTCAGTTAAAGGCAGCTATTAAAGAGCTTCAAGAAAAAGGTTATGATTTACCTAATTTTCCTGATGATCCAAAAACAGAAGAGGAGAAAGCTCTTAAAGTTAGATTTGCAAAAGTATTAGGTAGCGCAGTAAATCCTGTTCTTCGCGAAGGTAATTCTGATCGTAGAGCAGCTGCATCTGTAAAAAAATATGCACAAAACAACCCACATCGAATGGGTGAATGGTCTGCCGATTCTAAGTCGCATGTAGCATTTATGAATGAAGGTGATTTTTTCGGTAACGAAAAATCTATCACTCTTAGTGAAGATACTAATGTAAAAATTGAATTTGTTAATGCTGAAGGTAAAGTAACTGTATTGAAAGAAAACACTCCTTTATTAAAAGGTGAAGTTATCGATACTACAGCAATGAACGTTCGTTTATTACGCAGCTATTTCGAAAATCAATTTCAAAAAGCTAAAGAAAATAACGTTCTTTTATCATTACACCTTAAGGCTACAATGATGAAAGTGTCTGACCCTGTTATATTTGGTCATGCTGTTGAAGTATTCTATAAAGATGCTATTGCAAAGCATATCGATACTATTAAAGAGTTAGACGTTAATTTTAATAATGGTATTGCTGATCTTTATTCAAAAATCGAAACTCTTCCGGCAGAAAAAAGAGCTGAGATAGAGGCTGATATTCAGGAAGTATATAAAAACCGCCCCTCTTTGGCAATGGTAGATTCTGATAAAGGTATTACTAATTTACATTTACCAAATAATGTAATTATCGATGCTTCTATGCCGGTTGTGGTTCGCGATGGTGGTAAAATGTGGAATAGAGATGGTGTATTAGAAGATACTAAAGCATTAATTCCAGACAGATCTTATGCTACAATTTTTCAAACAACTATCGACGATTGTAAAAAACATGGCGCTTTTAATCCTGTGACAATAGGATCTGTTTCAAACGTAGGTCTTATGGCTCAAAAAGCTGAAGAGTATGGATCGCACGATAAAACTTTTGAAGCGGAGTCTAATGGTACTATCCGTGTTGTAAATGCTAATGGCGATGTTTTATTAGAGCAAATTGTTGAAACAGGCGATATCTTTAGAATGTGTCAGGCTAAAGATGCTCCTATTAAAGACTGGGTAAAACTTGCTGTAAATAGAGCTAAAGCAACTAATACACCGGCTATATTTTGGTTAGATGAAAATAGAGGTCACGATGCTCAAATTATTGCTAAAGTTGAAACCTATTTAGCTGATCACGATACTAATGGTTTGGATATTCGTATTCTTACTCCTGTAAAAGCAATGGAATTTTCTTTGGAAAGAATCCGTAAAGGCGAGGATACAATCTCTGTAACAGGAAACGTGTTACGTGACTATCTTACAGATCTTTTTCCAATTATAGAACTTGGTACAAGTGCTAAAATGTTGTCGATAGTACCTCTTATGAGCGGTGGTGGTTTATTTGAAACAGGAGCCGGTGGATCAGCTCCAAAACATGTTCAGCAATTTGTTGCCGAAGGTCACTTAAGATGGGATTCATTAGGAGAGTTCTTAGCTCTTGGTGTATCGTTAGAACATCTTGCTAACTCTTATAAAAATGATACGGCTCAGCTGTTAGCTGATACTTTAGATGCTGCTGTAACTAAATTTTTAGCAGAGAAAAAATCTCCTTCACGTAAAGTAAACGAGATCGATAACAGAGGTTCTCATTACTATTTAGCTGCATATTGGGCCGAAGCATTAAAAGTTCAAACTAAAGATGCTGACCTGCAAGCTAAATTTACTAAAGTAGCTGAGGATTTAGTTGCCAACGAATCTAAAATTAATCAAGAGTTAATAGCTGCTCAAGGAGCTCCGATTGATCTTGATGGTTACTATAAAATAAGCGATAAGTTAGCAGAAGAGGCTATGCGCCCAAGTGCAACTCTTAATGCTATTATTAACGCTATTTAATAAAGATTAATAATAAATAATTAAAGCCTCACTTTTTGTGGGGCTTTTTTTGGTTATGATAGTTTTTTTTGCCTTTATCATTAATATATTGTTGTTTGCAAACAACACTTTTTATAGTTTCAATAATATGTATAAATGGTAAATACCTATAATTTTTATTAAAACGTTTATACCTTTATTGTAAAATTCCGTGATTTATTCTGGTAGGAACAACTATTTATTTATTTTTGTTTAAGTTCTATTATGTAATTAAAATTTCGCATCACGATAAGTGAAATAATAGCATAAAAATTTAAAAAAAAGGTTGATAATATCAGACAAATGAATAAAAATCACATCCCAAAATTTTATGGACTTAGGATATATCTTACCACTTCGGTATTATATTTTCTTTTGGTAATCCCTTTTGTGATGATTGT
>JAYEOD010000252.1:0-2914 GCA_034722575.1 Bacteroidota bacterium
ATCCGAAACTAATAGTTACTGTTTCGCTTTAATTTTGGAATTCCCCATAATTATTAAGGTTGAGAATGAGGCTAAGATTACACAATACCCTTTCACTAAAAAATTAGTTTAATTCGATTAATTAGATGATTGATTAAAATCTAAAGGTGCAGAGCACCGCTCTATTTGTAGCATAATGATTGAGGAATAAAAAATCAGGTACAGAGTACCGTTCTATTACCTTTTTACACTGATTTGGTTCATCGAATTAATCTAATTAAACGAATTCATATCTACTGTCTATGACAGCTGAATGACGCGAAGAGTGTTGAAATTGTCATTAACATATAATTAAAATATCTTTGTAATATTCCTACCTATGGCGGGAGTTATTATGAAATATGGATGATATTATGAAACGAGCCATACTAAAAACTATATCAGAATCTGTTTATAACCGTAACTACTCGTTTTGCCCCGAAGTGGAAGGTGCTTCAGGTTATAAAAACAGTAATATAAATATTAATTCTCTCAGTAGAGTTTACAATATAAATATATCCGTAAAACCAAATCCTGCTAAAGAGTGGGCAGCATTTAACCATACACTACCTGAAAAGGTAACAACAGCTACTATTACAATTACCGATGTTACGGGTAAGCCTGTTGAAGTGCTGAATATCGCCGAACAACAAGGTCAAAAACTTTGGGACACACGCAAGTTTAAATCCGGGCGTTTATATCTACTCAATAAAAGCAAAAGGAGTAAATGTAATAGGCAGGGTTGTTAAAGTGAATTAAGAATTGGAAATTGAGAATTAAGGTCTCCTCCTTCGCTTTCGCTTCGGAGGATAAGGGAGATTGAGAGAGACCTGACAGCATCACAACAAAAAGCAAAAAAATAGTTTAATTCGATGATTGAATGAGGGGATGATTAATTGTTCTGAACCTTCAAGGTTTTAAAAACCTTGAAGGTTTAAAATTATACTTTTTAATACTACTACCTAAAATTACCTAACCCAACAGCTAAATTCAGCGAAGAGTATCCTTGTGGAGAATAAGTTCCTGATGCAGTAATAGAGAGTATCAACAATTTAAATCGCGCTCCACCGGTTATTCCCACTTGGCCGTTATCCTGCTCTAAATTAATTACATCTTCTATATGCTCTATTTCACTATCTGCATTAGCATAAGGAAAATGACCTGTCATTGCAAGCTTTGTTGTTGAGGCATTATATTCAAAACCTCCAAACAGTGTAATAACAGGGAATTTCTTCGACACCACTGTTCCTATAGTCCATCCTTTAGTATCAAACTCCATTTTCTGTGAATCATAATTTTCAGGATTAGGATTGGTAAAGGTATTATTATCAAAATTCTCTTCAATATCAGCAGGCTCCCAAAAAGGACCATTCATCGTTAAATTAGCATTAGAATATGTTCCGAATACAGACCATGAAAATGGTAATAATTTCAATCCCGGAATCCACTGTTTAATATCATGTTTCAATCCCAATCCCCAATATGTTGTTTCCAATCTCTTAAGATTATCATCAAAAGTAGGCATATCCATTGGCGGCAGACCTCTTATCATCAACTCTGTACCTTTAAAAAGACCTATATCTACTTGAGGCATAGCTAACGGAAAACCTCCCGCCTCGATAGTTGGGATAGTATAATCACCTATTATTTCTAATTCTGTTCCATCCTCAACAGTTCCCAACACAGTAAGTTCGGCATCTGTAGCAGTACCAAAAATTGTTGGTAATTCACTTTCAGAACTCTGAAAATGGGTGAGATTCAAGGCATTAAAATCAAATGTCTTATCTGACTTAGGGGCAAACGAACCGGTAGTCACAATACGGACATCAAACTCTCCAAAATTCATTGGGTCGGCAGTATTTATCCAACCATTATTAAAATCTGTGCCTAACGATTTTAACAGTGGTGTTCCATAGGCTTTAGCCATTTTGTTCGCATCAACTTTACTTTCGTTAATAAAAATCGCTATCTCATCTTGGGCTTTCAGCATCCCGAAAGGGAATACTAATAATACTAATAATAAACCTACTATTCTATTCATAACAACCTCTCCTTTTATTAATTACCACAATGATTTTTAAGTAAAAATATATTATCAACCTTATTTTAGTAATATTTTACTAAATTTGTAAGTAAATATACGATACTTTAAAGTAGAAAGACACTATTTTTTATATATTTTCGTTATTTTATTGTATTGGCGGTAAAAACAACTTCTTAAAAACTATAATTATGAAAAAATTATTAATCATTCTAACAGTAATGTTTATTAGCTCCTCAATAATGGCTCAGCTCTCTTTTGGTCCGAAATTAGGATACACATCATCAGAATTAACCACAGAAAGTTCCGAAATTAACGACGATATGAAAAGCTCCTTACACTTTGGTGCTTTTGTACGGTTAGGAACAAAATTCTACATCCAACCTGAAGTTCTTTGGATGACTAAAGGAGCTAAATTTAAATATGAGATTTTAAATGGAGCCTCTCAAGACATAAAACTTAACACTATTGATATTCCATTGTTAGTTGGTATGAAAGTAATAGATTTAAAACTTGCCAACATAAGAGTAATGGGAGGTCCGGTAGCTTCTTTTGTTACTAAAAAAGATATTGACAACACCGGTGCTCTCCAAGATGCACTAACAGACAATGATATTAAGGATGCTAACTGGGCATTTCAACTTGGAGCAGGAGTTGACGCATTAATGTTTACCCTGGATGTCAGATACGAAATTGGTCTGACAGATATTTATGACGGAAATCTTCCCGCAGAGTTTGATATTAGTGACATCAAAAACAACTCTTTTCTTGTGACTCTTGGATGGAAAATATTCTAATAAAAAAATATATATAAACCTTCCATAAACAAATTCTTATGGAAGTTTTTTTTATTGA
>JAYEOD010000253.1:0-2911 GCA_034722575.1 Bacteroidota bacterium
AAATTAGCCCTGTTGATATAATAAAAGCCAAATAATCCCTGTAAAGATTCTAGATATCTTTTTTAATTATTTGGTGAGCCTTGCCGCTATTAGGTTTCATGTAATTTGTTGAGCCTTTACAAAGTGTGCTAAATATAAAATCATATCAATAAATAACTAGAGATACACAAGAAAAACAAAAAACAATCGTTTTATAAACGAAATGGTAGAGTTGTATCAAAAATAAAAAGAAAGTCAAAATATTTTTAAAAAATAAATTAAAAATATTCCAAAAAATACTTGCGTGTTTTTTTTTTTTTTTGAATTAATATTGTAAGCGCAAAAGATAATCTTTTGCCTCGTGAGCTCCGAGAAATTAATTTTTTAAATTTATTGAATATGAAAAACATCATATTAAGTATAATATTAATGACTGTAATATTGGGTGTGTATAGCTGTAAGAAAGAGAATCTGCAAGTTAAAGATACTCCGAATGAGCAGTGTATAAATGCTGAAGGTCTGGCATTGATTAATAAGATTGAGGCTTTCAAAGCTTCATTAAATAAAAAGTCCACAGAAACTATGGGCATTAGTGAGGTTCTTTGGAATATTGAAGCTGCGATGAATTATACATATGGCGTATTACACACATCTCCTTTGCCTCCTGAAGAACTATAATCACATTGAGCAGGTATAAATACCTGCTCAATCTTGAAAAATTATTAGCATAATCAAAAAAAATAATCCATATAATATCACGATGAATATTCATAGAGTTAAATTGATTAGAAAGAATTTATTATTAATAGTATTTATTTGCTTAACGTTTAACGTGTTGTCTCAGTCCACTTTTAACTTAACCCTTGGAACAGATCAGGACGAATCTTATCCATTAATTGAGATATGCGACGACTCTTACTTGTTGCTATACAACATACTCCCACTAAACGGATCATCCATAAACCATAAAGTTTCTGTTGATCTTATTAATTCCGAAGGAGAAGTGAGTAATATTCATTTTTTTAAGAACGATACTATTGATTTTATGATTGGAAACATCATAAAGCGTGAACAAGCATTTTATTGCCATGGACTTCAAAAACACGTTGACTCATCCTTTTATCGCCATTGGATTTTTAAAATAGATGAAAATCTTTCTATTGTCTGGCAAAAGACTTATGAGTCTCCCTTCAACGATTTTTTTTATGAAACTTCAATGGCATTTCAAGAAGATAATCTGATTGTGTCCAGTTCTAATTTTATTAATAATACAGCTGCAACTCAATTTCTTAAATTTGATCTTGAAGGAGATTTAATTCATCAAAAAATATATGATAGTTCTAGTTGGGAAATTATTTATGATATACTCATTAAACCCGACCCGGAGTCTGAGACGTTTTATGCATTTGGTAGCGGATTTAATGGAACGGCAGATGAAAGACTCAGTTTAGATAGTAATTTTAATATTGTTGATGAAAATAATACTGGCGTTATTTTGGAACATGATGCGGAATGGGTTAATGATACTGCGTATGTGTTATGTGGATCTGATTATAAAAACGACACTATGTATATTACGGTGAAAGTTATGGACACTAATATGGTTGTTCACGAAGAATTATTATTTAAGCATAATAGTAGTAAAGATCAACATGTAGGAGTATTTAATGGGCTGAGCTTTATTGATAATGAACACTTTTATTTGGGAGGATCAACGCATGTAAATTCTACCTATATGCCCTCACCAACTTATATTATGCTAAATAAACTAAATACTACACTCCATAAAGAGTGGCAAAAGTATTATGGCGGTGATGCAAGATATGTTCTGTACAGTATGAGAGCCACTTTGGATGGGGGGTGTATTATGACCGGTACGCGTTACGATTGGAATATACAAAATAATGAACGCGATATTTTTATAATGAAGATAAATGAAAATGGAGTGTTTACTTCTGTAGATGAAGGAGATTTTCAGGTGGCCGAAGCTATTATATACCCCAATCCGGGAACCGATAAGCTTTATATTCAATCAGCTTTTCCTGTAAAAGAGTTTCAAATGAATGATATTAATGGGAGAATGGTATTGAAACAACATATTAATAGCGTGACTTACGGAGTTGATGTTAGTCAGCTAAATAGCGGAATTTATTTGTATCAAATTATTGGAATAGATGGAAAGATTCAGCGTGGGAAGTGGATTAAAAGGTAGGTGTGACTTTTTTTATTAACACAATTATAACAACAAACATCATTCAAAAATACCATCGAAGAAGCCCTGTGAGGTTAAGGTTAAGGTTAAGATTAAGGTTAAGATTGAGATGGGCGATTGAATGATTGGTTGATTGTGGCACTTTCGGTGCGATTGGTTGATTGAAAATGCTCTCCGATTTAAAAGGTACAGAGTACCGTTCTATTTGTAGCAGAATGATTGTGAAGTAGTAACAAGGTGCAGCGCACCGTTCTATTATTTTTATTATCGAATTAAAGATTATAATGGTGACTGAATTAATTACGAATTACGAATGGCGAATGAAAAATTGAATGATTGAATGAATAAACAAATCGACAAAGAAAATATTATGTTAAATAGAAATCTTAATGCCTTGATATCAGGGCAAACAAATTATAAACGGATGAAACGAGCCATATTAAAAGTTTTTTAATACACCCGACAATAATAATAAAGGCGAGCTCCATCCGACCGAAATATAAAATTATAAACGGATGAAACGAGCCATACTAAAACTTTTAATACACACTACAATGATAATAATGGCGACTTCCATCCGACCAATTAAAAACAAATTATAAACGGATGAAATATCATATACATTGTATAAATTAACAGATATATAATTATGGTAAAGAGGTATTAAAAAATCATTCTGTGCTAATAAGTATTGCTAAAAGAAAAATGTTTTTAAACAAA
>JAYEOD010000254.1:0-2906 GCA_034722575.1 Bacteroidota bacterium
TGAATAAACAAATCGACAAAGAAAACATTGTGTTAAATAGAAATCTTAATGCACTGGTATCAGGGTGAATGAATTATAAACGGATGAAACGAGCCATACTAAAAAACTTTAATACACACGACAATGATTATACTGGCGACTTCCATCCGACCGAAATATAAAATTATAAACGGATGAAAAATACTATTTGCTATATATGATAGATACGTATCGACATAAGGGAATGAGAAAAAAATTGGTGGATTCTATTCGCGATAGAGGGATAATTCATGATGAAAGGATTTTGCAGGCAATGGAGAAGATACCGCGTCATAATTTTCTCGATTCATCGTTTGTGGAGTTTGCGTATCAGGATAAACCATTTCCAATTGGTAATGACCAAACTATTTCGCAGCCTACTACAGTGGCCATCCAAACACAACTGCTCGAAATAAAAAAGAACGATCGTATTTTGGAGATAGGTACCGGTTCGGGATATCAGGCAAGTGTGTTATACGAAATGGGAGCAAGAGTTTTTTCTATTGAACGCTTTAAAGCATTAAGCGTAACGGCTGCTCAAACACTTCGTAGTATGGGCTATTCGGGAATAAAACTCTTTTATGGCGATGGTTATAAAGGGTTGCCGGGTTATGCTCCTTTTCATAAAATTTTAGTAACTGCCGGTGCTCCATATGTACCCGAAGAGTTGTTGAAACAGTTAAAACAGGGCGGAATGCTTGTTATTCCGGTTGGAGCAGGAAGTGTTCAGGTAATGATGCGCTACACAAAAGTATCGGATACAGAAATTATAGAAGAGGACTTTGGTGATTTTAGCTTTGTTCCCATGCTGAAAAATAAGCAGTAATTTTTCAACGTCCGAAGGACTTTAAAGCGTTACCAACAATTATTAATTTATCTTCAGTAGATAAATTACCATCAATCCAATTGATTTTAATGCCGTGTTTTTCCATTCTGCGAAACCATGTTGATTGGCGTTTTGCAAATTGGTGTATTGCGGTATTTAGTTTTGTGAACATGGTGTTGTAATCAATCTCTCCTGTAACGTAATCCGTAAGATATCGATATTCTAATCCGTAAAAGCGAAGCTGATCGGGAGTGATGTTTTGCGATAAAAGGTTTTCTACCTCTTGTATCATACCCTCTTCCAGTCGTTGCAAAAGTCTTTCTGTAATGCGTTTTCTTATTACTTCGCGCTCAAAATGGATTCCGAAAGTTGTGTTCTCTATTTTCGGAAAAGAGTGATCTATTTCAGGATGCTCGTTGTAATATCTCTCTATCTCAATAGCTCTGATAACTCTTTTTCGTTCTGTTATGTCGCTGATGTTGTGCAGTCCTTTTTTTAAATTTTTTAACTCTTCAATTAATTCTAAATCCGTTTTGTTTTCAAAGCTTTTTCTTAGTTCGTTGTTATCAGGTACTTTTATTAGTTTGTATCCTTTTAAAACCGATTCGATATACATTCCTGTTCCACCGCATAATATGGGTGTTTTTCCCTTTTTCAGGATGGCGTTATACGCGTTAACAAAGTGCTTTTGGAATTCAAATACATTATATTCATATCCCGGATCAGCAATATCAATTAGGTGGTAGGGGGTAGGTTTTCCGTTAAAAACATAATCATTAATATCTTTTCCGGTTCCAATATCCATTCCTCTATAAATCTGACGCGAATCGGCGCTGATAATTTCTCCGTCTGTTGCAGCAGCTATTGCAGCGGCTAATTTTGTTTTTCCTGTTGCTGTTGGACCAAGTATTGTTATCATAATGTTTTTAGTTTTTCTTCTAAATCACATAACAAATCGCGAATTTTATCAAGATCTGATATTGAACTCTTATCGAAATTAAGATTATCTAAAATGTTTTTGTAGTCAACACTCTCTTTATAAAAGAAGTTTTCAAAAAAGTGTTTTAGTATTCTTTCATTACTATCGTTTATAGAGTTTTGTCTGTTTTTTAAGTACTGTAAAATTCGTAATCCATCGAATTTCACATGACATTGTCGTATAAATTGTTTTTCTGTAGAAGAATTTTGTCTGATTTTATTTATTGTCGATTCATCGAAGTATGCCGAAAACTCATTTCTCATTTCATCACTTAATTCGTCAGAATACATTGCTGAAAATTCGTTATAAAGTTTTTTGATGTTGTTAAATAACAAAGGGTGATAAATGGGATAACTGCTCCAATCGCCACTATCTCCTTTTATCATTGCCGGTCCTGTGCCAAAAAACACTCTATCCGAAAAGCGTGCTGTAGGGTATGCCTTAACGGGATTTGTTAATAATACCTCGCCACTTTTTATTAGTTTTTGGATAAAATAAAAATCTTCACCACTTTTTTTTGGTGTGATACCGCCAACTTTTCGGTATGCCCAAACAGGTAGTGCAATAGCAGAGCCTAAAGCAGAAAATTTGTACGGGCTTTTGATGATTAATAAATTTAAAGCATAATAGCGCATATAAATTTCATATCGTAAAATAGCTCTTGCAGCATTTTTATCTGTCGGTAAAGGATGATAATATGGTATTGCAGCGCCTAATGCTTTTGGGTTATTTATAAGATTGTTTGCAGTCTCTTCAAAATAGTTATCCGGATAGAAAGTGTCAACATCTAAACTGAAAATAAAATCCTCTTTATCGGCCAAATTATTGGCATAATCCATGGCTAGCTTTCTGCCCCATCCCACACCCTCTTGTTTTCCTGTCCAGCCGTTGTGCTTGCTGTATTTATCAATAATATGAATATCTAAATTTTTGATAGAACGCAAAAAATCAGCTGTCTTATGGTTGTTGTCGCAAATAAAACGCTTCTCACTATTATCATACCACTCTTCAGGTTGATTAATACAGAATATCAGTTTTAATGAGAATTGAGTTTTTTGTTTTGTGATACAGTCGATAAATGAA
>JAYEOD010000255.1:0-2900 GCA_034722575.1 Bacteroidota bacterium
TTGGAACTTACTCTTCATAATGGTCTGAATCCTCGAAATAATAAAAAAATCGGTCTGGAAACCGGCTCTTTAAACAGTTTTAAATCTTTTGAAAATCTTAAAGCGGCTTACCTAAAGCAATTGAATTATTTTATTGATATTAAAATCAGAGGAAATAATGTTATCGAGAAAATTTTTGCCGGTAATTTACCGGCACCGTTTCTATCGTTAATTATCGACGATTGTATTGCCAATGGTATTGATTATAATTGCGGCGGTGCTCGATATAATACCAGCTACATTCAAGGTGTTGGCCTTGGCAGTATTACCGATAGCCTTACTGCTATAAAATATCATGTTTTTGATAAAAAAAATATCTCTTTCGAGGATTTGCTTAAAGCTGTGGATGCTGATTTCGACGGTGATGAGGAGTTGCGCAATACTCTTGTTATTAATACTCCTAAATATGGTAATGACGACGATTATGCCGACGAGCATGCTACATGGGTTTTTAATGCTTTTCATAATGCGGTAAATGGTCGCCCTACCGCGCGTGGTGGTAGGTTCAGAATAAATATGCTGCCAACTACTTCGCATGTTTATTTCGGAAGTGTAATAAATGCCATGCCCGATGGACGGAAATCTAAAATGCCGCTCTCCGAAGGTATTTCTCCTTTTCAGGGAGCTGATATCAACGGTCCTACGGCAGTATTAAAATCGGCTGCTAAGATCGATCATCTGAAAACCGGTGGTACTCTTTTAAATCAGAAGTTTACGCCCTCTTTCTTTAATGATGAGCAGAGTATTAAAAAGATATCTTCTCTTATAAGAAGTTATTTTAGTATGGATGGTCATCATATTCAATTTAATGTTGTAGACGCTTCCACTTTGCGTGATGCGCAAAAAAATCCCGAACAACATCGTGGTCTTATTGTTCGTGTGGCAGGATATAGCGACTATTTTAACGATTTGGGTGAGGATTTACAAAACGAAATTATTAGAAGAACTGAACACGAAGGTGTATGATAAGTATTAAGACTTTTAAGGCAGATGCAATGTTGTTGCTGACAGCTGCTATTTGGGGATTTGCATTTGTTGCTCAGCGTGCAGGAATGGAATTTGTCGGTCCGTACACTTTTAATGGAGCGCGTTTCGCTTTGGGTGGTGTATCTTTAATGCCTCTTTTATTTATGAAAAGGAATAAAAGAACGCAAAAATTATTGAAACAGAGGTATTCTGTTATCTATTATGGCGCTCTTGCAGGATTGTTCCTATTTTTAGGATCTTCATTTCAACAAGTTGGTTTGCAATATACTACAGCTGGTAATGCGGGCTTTATAACCGGACTTTATGTTATTCTTGTGCCTGTAATTGGTTTGCTGTGGAAACAGAAGGCTGGTTTTGGTGTGTGGATTGGGGCTATTCTCGCTGTTACCGGTATGTATTTTCTTAGTATTGATAATGGTTTTAAAATAAATTTTGGCGATATATTAGAGTTAATTTGTGCTCTGTTTTTTGCTATTCATGTTTTAATAATTGGATGGCTCTCTCCAAAATTTAATGCTGTAAGATTATCTATAGTGCAGTTTTTAATCGCTTCTGCGTTAAGCTTTATAGTTGCTCTATTTAATGAGGAAATTATTTTACAAGATATTCTTGATGCTGCTATACCAATTATTTATGGAGGTGTATTTTCTGCAGGTGTAGCTTATACTCTTCAGGTAGTTGCTCAAAAAGATGCCCCAGCAGCCCATGCAGCAATAATTCTTAGCTTAGAATCTGTTTTTGCAGTCTTTGGAGGTTGGCTACTGCTATCGGAAGTTGTAACTACCCGAATTTTAATAGGCGCAGCGCTAATGTTAGCCGGTATGTTATCGGCACAGTTTCAGTCGTTTTTTGTAAAGAAGAAAAAATAAAAAATATATTACTATGTTTCAAAAAAATGTTTATTTAGAAAGAAGAAAAAAATTAAAGGAAAATTTAAAAACCGGATTAGTATTTATTATTGGTAATGAAGAGAGTCCGATGAACTACGAGGATAATACTTATCACTTTCGTCAGGATAGTACTTTTCTTTACTACTTTGGAATATCTTCTCCCGGATTATATGCAGTAATTGACATCGATAACGATAAAGAGGTTATTTTTGGCGATAATCTAACTATTGATAGTATTGTTTGGATGGGTACGCACCCTTCTATTGCAGATAAAGCTAGGTCGGTGGGTGTAAATCTTACTGTTGCTGTAAAAGAGCTTAAAAATTTCCTTGAAAATATTAAAAAGTCTAAACAAGAGATTTTATTTGTTAATCCATATCGCGATACGCATAAAATTAAACTATTTAATTTATTAGATATACATCCTAATAATGTGTCAGAAAATGCTAGTGTTCGCCTAATGAAAGCAATAGCACAACAGCGTTCTGTTAAGGAAGAGCGTGAAATTATTGAGATTGATAAGGCAGTGAAGACTACCGGCGAAATGCATATTGCAGCAATGCAAATGACTCGTCCGGGAATGTCTGAGGCTCAAATAGCTGCTGAAATTCAAAGAATTGCAGTTGCTTCCGGTGGGCAGCTCTCTTTTCCTACTATTGCTACAATTAATGGACAAACCCTTCATAATCATTATCATGGAAATGTTATTAAAGAGGGGCAAACAATGCTTGTTGATGCAGGGGCTGAGACCTCAATGGGTTATGCAGGAGATATGTCTTCTTCTTTTCCTGTTTCTCGTAAATTTACATCTCAACAAAAAGATATTTATCAAGTAGCTTTAAATGCTCATGAAGCTGCAATTGCTGAATTAAAACCCGGTGTAAAATTTAAAGAGGTTCATTTAAAAGCTGCTGCAACTATTGTAGAGGGAATGAAAGAGCTGGGTTTTATGAAAGGTAGTGTTGAAGATGCTGTAAATAATGG
>JAYEOD010000256.1:0-2896 GCA_034722575.1 Bacteroidota bacterium
CGAGAAGAGTATCCCTCTCAACTTTTTCGAATAATTCACGTCGGATAGCGAAAAGCTCACCGGCAGCACCTACAACAGAATGCAATTCAAAATCCCATTTTTTTAGTGTTGACTCATATTTCCAGTAAATACCTTCTCCTGCACCGGCTGCAGCGTCTGAGTCGCTACTAAATATACGCTTTTCGCCAGAGACACATCCCACTTTTGGATTTTGAAATAGTTTCACAATTTCTTGGATAGACTCTTTGCCAAGCATTGTATTTCCATCAGAAAAAATTACAATAGGGCTTTTTACAAATTCCATTCCGCGATTCATGGCACCTATTTTTCCACCACGTTCGTTAACATGATGCACTTCTACGCCATCATATTTTCTTAATAAATCAGGCGTGCCATCATCAGAGCCATCGGTAATCCAGACCTGTTTTACCTTTTCTTTAGGATATTTTAAACTGTAGTTATTATTAACCTTAGCATCTATATAATCTTTCTCGTTATATGCAGCGACAAACAGAGTTACTTCAGGCTCATATTGTTTATCAAAATGAATCTCTTTTTTCTTGAAAAATAGTCGTTTTAGTTTTATCAATACAAAAAGCAGTATTCCATATCCCAGATATGAATAAAAAACCAAGAAAATCAATCCCCAAAATAGTATTTCAAGTGCGGTCATATTATTGTTTTTTTTGAAGCCATATTATAATTATCTACCCTTAAATATTCAAAATCACCTAAGGTGTCTAGTTTTTCTCTGATATTATTTTCTTCGCTATGTTTACTCTCCATAAAAAGCAGCAGATTAGGATAGGATTGTAAAAACTTTTTAGCTCCGTTAAGAACTTCTATTTCCATACCTTCTACATCTATTTTAATCATAATTTTAGCCTCTATCGGAATATTTAACTCAGGAAGGAGACTATCGAAAGTAGATATATGAACAGTTGTTGTATTATCGTCAGAATCAGATTTTTTGGCAATATGAGAGGCTCCTGTGTTAATAGGATCAAAAATAAAATTAGCATCTGTATCTTTTTCGCCTAATGCAATATTGTAAGTAGTAATTTTACTTTGTAACTTATTAAGCAGTAGATTGATGCGAAAAACTCTATAGTTGTCGTTAACAGGCTCGAAAGAGATTACCTTTAATCCTTTATTAGCAAGAAGAATAGAGTAGGTGCCTATATTTGCTCCTATATCAATAAAATAATCGTAATTTTTATAATGACTAAATACAAACTTTTTTACACTCCATTCGTAAGCCTCATTGGCAAATTGAAAATCCAAAGTACCTCCTCGAGTGTAGAAATAACCCAAACTGCTCTTATATAATTTATCCACATTTCGCGTATGTCCCGTTAATTCGTACAAAACAGCCGAATAGATAAAAGAAAACTGACCATGGCGAATAAAGTCTTTAAGATATCGCGCAAAAGTTTTTAGTTTATTTATCATATAATTCTCTCCCATTGTTTAGACACACTATTATATTTCTTCAATGGCTTAGCCGGATTACCTGCTACAATAGTGTAAGGAGGCACGTTTTTAGTAACAACACTTCCGGCTGCAACAATAGAGTGTTTTCCAATAGTAACACCGGCTACAACAACACTATTAGCCCCAATCCATACCTCATCTTCAACAGTAATTAATTTTGTTGTAGTGGGTTGCAAACTAATAGGAGTGTTAATATCTTCAAAACCATGATTTAAACCACTGAGAACAATATTTTGGGCAAACATAATATCGTTACCAATATGAATAGGACCAATAAGAGTATTTCCCAGACCAATACGGGTTCTTTCACCAATAATAATTTCTCCAACACCATTATTTACAGTAGAAAAATCTTCGATAGTAGAATCTTTTCCAATAACAAAATTATTCCATGGCATAACATCAATACGTGTTCTTCGACGAATAACAGAGTGTTTTCCTTTTTTGTGTTTTAAAGGATTAATAAATAGACGAACCCATAATCGCGGTCGAGCCTGATTTTTAGGTATCATCATTCTTAAAACAAACTGTTTTAGTTTCGGATTTGATTTTATTTTTTCTACAAAACTCATATAGTCTATCTTTAAATCGATTAAATTTTGATGTTTATCTATTAATAGTCTGTTCAATTTCTTTATAGATCCTCATTACATTATTTTTCCAAGTATGCTCTTTAGCAAAAGAGATACGCGATTGCTTGAGACTTTCGTCGCTCTCTGCCAATGCTTGGGATATCATTTCGATATATTCTTCAGCACCTTTTGCCAGATAAACATAGTCGGCAAACATTTTCATTGTTTCTGTTTTGGTAGCAACAATTTTTTTTCCCAACACAAGATACTCATCTATTTTACGAGGATAATTACCAATAGTAATATCATTAATATGCTGAGGATTTAGAGCTACATCAAAAGCAGAAATATACTGAGGTAGCTCATTCATAGGTTTTGAACCGGTAAAATGAACATTTTTTAAATTATGCAGATTACTGCCTAAAAAATATGCATCTTCCGGGCCAACAAGAACAATACTCCAATCGGGATTTACCAGGGCTATTTTTTCTAAAAGTTCACTATCTAATCTCGAAGACTTTAGCGCTCCTGCATAACCAATAATAGGTCTTTTAATATCGATAATATCATCTGGAATTACCCTTGCTTGTTCTGCATCAAACATCTCTGTATCACAGCCCTGTCCAATATCTTTACTATTAGAGTTGTGCTCACTTGCCAGCACTGCCAAATACTCTGAATTACAGCAAACCAAATCAGCTTTTTTCATTATTTCCGACTCTAATCTAATACCATGATTTTTATAGTAAGGTGTAGAAGTTAATCTGTCGCGACTGTAATAGACAAAGAAGTTTGGTTTTAGGAGCTCTTTTAAGTAAAAACTCCTGTAA
>JAYEOD010000257.1:0-2892 GCA_034722575.1 Bacteroidota bacterium
AAATGTCCCATTAAAAGCAAAATAATCGCTCATAAAATATCGGAATTGCAATTCTCCCGCAGGACGTATTTCGCTATTATGCAACGTAGTAGGCGCAAATCTATACTCTTTCACATCGCCATAAAAAATAGTAGCGCCTCCATTTAAAGAAATACTATAAGGCACTCCCTCTTGAGATTTTACAGACAAACCACCCAAGAAAAATGTCACTAAAAACAAATTCTTTATAAAAATCTTCATCTCTTATTAAATAATCACAAATTAACAACAATTATACTAATTAATATAATTAATACATATAGCGTATTATATGCTAACTTTTTAATATATTTGTACGAGCAAAATCATCAAAAGTTCGTTAAAAGATGATTTTTCGATGCATTTTGTTTATCTTTATATTTTACAAACAGTAAACCAAATAATAATCAAAAATAATTTTACTATGAAAATGTTTTACAATCGTTTCTTAAAAGCAATTACAGTATTTAGCTTCATTATGCTACTTCCTATTGTTTTTTATGGACAAAGCTCCAACAACACTTCAAAAAAATTCTCCTCTCATTGGTATATGAGCGGAAGTGTAGGTATCAACCAATTTTACGGTGATATTCAGGATTTAAACTTTCTTGATAAACTAAGTGACGATAAAATAGGTTTTGGACTAAATGTAGGACATCAATTCACTCCTGTTTTCGGATTACGCGGTAACATGAGATACGGTAGCTTATATAGCCAAAACGAGAGCAAAAATCTTGAGATGGAAGCTCCAAAACTATTTGAATATAATTTAAGTGGTACCATTAGTCTTATCAACCTTTTATCAGAATACAATGCTGACAGAAAACTAGATGTTTATGGAATGGCCGGTATTGGTTTAATAAACTGGGAAACAGAGTTAAGAAACAGTAACACGGGAACAAAACTTGGTGGAAACGGAACAGCCGGAAACGGGCCTTCTGAATTAACTACCGAAGGATACATTCCTGTAGGACTGGGTGTTTCGTACAAACTTAACAACAACTGGAGTGTTGCTTTAGAACAAACATGGAATGGAATAAATTCAGATATTCTTGATGCAGCAGAAGGTGGTTTCGATTACGATATCTCAACAAGCACTTCACTTAACGTTGTTTACAACCTTGGCTCATTTAACGGAATAGGCAGCATGGTTCGCGATTACGAAGAAGTTACTTTTGAGGTTATCCCTGAAGTACTAGAGCGTCATGGCGACAAAGTTAAAGTAACTGTAAAAGGTCAGTTTCCTGAAAAATATTTCAACAAGAAAGCTGCAATGAAGTTTACTCCCGTTATGAAATTTAACGACAAGAGCAAAACTCTTAAGTCAATTACTTTCAGAGGCGAAAAAGTTGAAGGTGACGGACAAGTTATTACTGCTGAAGGCGGAAACTTTACTTACACCGATGTATTTACTTTTGAAGAAGGAATGGAAGATGCACAATTTACTGTAAATCCATTAATATATTCTCCAAAAGGAAACCCTGTAAATAACGACGCTACCGACGACAATATTATTAATAATTACAAAAATGCAAAAGCCGGCGAAAAAACTCTTGCTACAGGCACTATCGTAACAGGACAAAGAGTATTATTTGCTCCGGGAAAAGCATTTAAAAAAGAGGCTTCAACAAACGCAGGAACAGCTATTGCTTTAGCTAACGGGTACGAAAAAGAGACTATCATCTCTAAAGACGCAGATATTTATTTCCAAGTAAATCTTGCATACTTAAACTGGAGACTTCCTTTAAACATCGATAATAATACAAAAGAGGGCATTGCTCAACTAAAGCAATTTATCGATAAAGGATGGGATATCAAAAGTATAGAGCTAAATGCATGGACATCTCCTGAAGGAGAAGAGTCATTTAACGCAGGCTTATCAGAAAGACGTGCTAAAACAGGAATGAAAGTTCTTAAAAAAGTTCTTAAACAACTTGATTTAAACATCGAAGACCTTAACATTAACGAACAAGCTAGAGGTGAGGACTGGAATGGCTTTATGAAAGCTGTTGAAACATCAAGTATCAAAGACAAAAACATTATTCTTAATGTAATACGTTCTCAACAAGACTTAGCTAAACGCGAACAAGAGATTCGTAATATGGCATTAGTATATGAAGAGATAGAAGAAAATATTCTTCCTCCGCTACGTCGTACTAATATCAAAGTTAACAGCTTTGAGCCAAAATTTACTGATGCACAATTATTAGAATACAGTTTAAATGATGCAGAAAAATTAGACAAAGAAGAGATTCTTTATGCTGCTACATTAACTGATAATCTTGATGAAAAAATCAGCATCTATAAAAAAGCTGTAGAGATGTTCCCTAAATGTGTAAAAGCATATAATAATATTGCTTACACATATATTTTAAAAGAGGAGTACAACAAAGCTGAAAAAATGCTTAACAAAGCCATCGAGCTTAAATCGGATTGTGCTATCTCTATCAACAACCTAGGTATTATTGCCGGTATTAATGGAGACTATGCTAAAGCAGAAAAATTATTTGTTAAAGCTCAAAAACTTGGTGTTGACGAAAATTACAACCTTGGTGTAATTAATATTACAAAAGGAGAGTACGACAAAGCTTTATCATTATTTGCAGGCAAAACATGCGACTATAACGTAGCTCTTACTTATGTTGTTTTAAACAAATACGAAAAAGCAGCAACAGCATTAAAATGTGCTCCTGAATCAGCAGCTAAATTTTATTTATGTGCTATTATTAAATCTCACCTAGGAGAAACAGGAGAGATGTACAAACAATTAATAAAAACTATTAAAGCTGACGCTAAATACAAAGAGGTATTAAAATCTGACAAAGAATTTAATAAATACTCTAATACTCCTGACTTTAATAACTTAATAAAATA
>JAYEOD010000258.1:0-14776 GCA_034722575.1 Bacteroidota bacterium
TAAGGCTGAAAAAGTGGCAAAGCAGATAGGTGCAGAACCAATTAATAATTTGTTGTTATTAGATATTGATGTTGACCTGTTGATTTTGGCTGTGCCCGATGATGTGTTGTCTGATATCTGTGCAAAGTTGTTAGGCCATAAGGGTTTAATTGTTCATGTTTCCGGTTCTACTCCTTTAAATGTTTTTGATAAGCGAACGGATAATTTTGGAGTGTTTTATCCTTTACAAACTTTTTCTATAGTAAAAGAGGTTAGTTTTACTGATATTCCTATTTGTGTTGAAGCAGATAATAAGCACAATTTGTTGTTGCTGAAGGGTTTGGCTAATAAAATATCAAGAGATGTTCGTGAAATAGATTCTGATCAACGTTTGGCATTGCATATTGCAGCAGTGTTTTCGTGTAATTTTGTTAATTATATGAATGTTATGGCAGAGGATCTTTTACAAAATAAAAATATCGATTTTGATATTTTATTACCTCTTATTAAAGAGACATCGAAACAGCTTTTAAAGCATTCGCCAAAAGAGATGCAAACCGGTCCTGCAAAGCGTAATGATATTCGTGTTATTGAAAAGCATTTGACTGTTTTGCAAAGCAGTACTGATAAGAGAGAGATATATAAATTGTTGAGTGATAATATTAAAAACTTTTTTAAATAATTGAAATGGGAAAAAATTATAAAGCAGATTTGCATAAAATAACCACTTTTGTTTTTGATTACGATGGTGTTCTTACTGATGGGAAAATATTGCTTACTTCTGATGGCGATACTTTACGCACCGGTAATGTTAAAGATGGTTATGCACTGCAATTGGCAGTGAAAAATAATTATAATGTGGTTATTATTTCCGGAGGTTACTCTATGTCAACACAAAAAAGACTTGAAAGCCTTGGTGTAAAACATATTTTTCTTGGTGTAGATGATAAATTGAGTGTTTATGAAACATTTATGAAGGAGCATAAAATATCTGATGAGCAAGTTTTATATATGGGCGACGATATACCCGATTATAATTGTATGAAAAAAGTTGGCACAGCTTGCTGTCCTTCCGATGCTACTGAAGAAATTAAAAATATTTGCGACTATATTTCGCATAAAGAGGGCGGTATGGGTTGTGTACGCGATGTTATTGAACAGGTGCTTAAAGTTCAGGATAATTGGATGAATCATACGGCGCACAACTGGTAAAATATGAACTTCCTGAAATTAATTCGATGGCCTAATTTGGTGATAGTAATATTAACACAGCTGTGTGTAAAATATTTTCTGATTAACGCTCTCTTATCCGATGAAAATATATCTACGGAAGTGAGCTTTTTTAGTATGTTGATATTGGTGCTTGCTACGGTATTTGTTACAGCATCAGGATATATTATAAATGATATTTATGATATTGATACAGATAAAGTTAATAAGCCGACGAAACAATTTGTAGGAAAAGAGATCTCTGTAAAACAGAGCTGGAGATTGTATCTTGTGTTTTCGGTAGTGGGATTTGCTTTAGGAGTTGTTTTTGGCTTTATGCTTGGTGTGCCATGGCTTGGCGTAATATTTTTTGTTATCGAATTATTGTTGTGGGGATATTCATTTTGGATGAAAAGCATAGCTTTGATAGGTAATTTTGCTGTGGCAATATTATCGGCGTTTGTTATTGTTATTGTGTGGCTACCTGAATTTTTGCTATCTGAAAACCTTGGCGAGATGACTTTTTTAGTCTTAATTTATTCGCTGTTTGCATTTATGGTCTCCTTAATTCGTGAAATAATAAAAGATACTGAAGATATAAAAGGCGATGCAGCAATAAAGTGTCTCACTTTACCTATTGTCATCGGGAAACCGAAAACAAAAATTGTTGTATCGGTATTAATACTATTATCGATTAGTATTATGGTGTTATTTCAGTTTGTGATGTTTCAGCAAAAAAATTATCTGTTATTTGTGTATTTATTGTTATTTGTGCAGTTGCCGTTTTTGTGGTTGTTGTATAAAAATTATACAGCGCTTTCGCAGATGGATTTTCATAAAGCCGGTAGTTTTGCTAAACTGATAATGCTAACAGGTATTTTGTCGATGATATTAGTTTAAAAAAAAATGAACCGAGCCATATGCAAAGAGATGGATAATATTTTTATGTAAGCCTTGATTTTTCCGTCCCTTTTTATCAAGAAAAAGGGACAATGTTTTTGAAAAAAACAAAGAAAAATATTATGTTAAATAGGATTTTTAAAAGCCTGATATCAGGGCGGATAAATTATAAACGGATGAAAAAAAACAAATGAACAAAATAGAAAAAGTGTTTGCCTCATATAACTTTGTTCTTGCTTCAAAGTCGCCACGCCGCCAAGAGTTGTTGCGCGATTTAGGTATAAATTTTACTGTAGAAGTAAGAGAGGTAGAGGAGATATTTCCCGATGGTTTAAGTAGTGTGGAAATAGCAAAATATTTGGCCGAACTAAAGGTTGGCGGATTTGAGGATAGCGAGCTGCAACCTAAAAAAATTATTATTACTGCCGATACAATTGTAGTATGTAATGGTAAAGTTTTAGGAAAACCTGCAGATAGGGAAGAGGCAATTGAAATGTTAAAAATGCTTTCTGATAACGAACATGAAGTTATTACCGGTGTTTGTTTAAAAAGTTCCGAAAAATCTAAAGTCTTTAGTACATCTACAAAAGTGTTTTTTAAAAAAATATGCCAAAAGGAGATAGAATATTATGTCGATACTTTTAAACCATTCGATAAAGCCGGTGCGTATGGCATCCAAGAATGGATAGGGTTTGTTGCAATAACAAAAATTGAAGGCTCGTACTTTAATGTTGTAGGCCTGCCATTACACGATTTGTATGAGAATATTTTGAATTGGGAAAAGGAGTGCTGAGTAATTTATATTAGCTGAATGAAATGAGCTATATACTACTAAGGTTAATACTAAGGTTGAGACTAAGGTTGAGATTTCCTCCTTCGCTTTGGCTTAGGAGGATAAGGATGTTTATAATTGATAATTGAATGGGTGATTGACAAATTAATGTCTATAATTGACCATCAATAACGCTAAGCAAATTACTACTGATATATTTACCTACCGGACTTTCAGTCCTTGGGTTCATCTGCCACACAACCCAATACTTTATTGCATTATGCTACACATAAGGTCTGGAATCTGTTATCGCATTATATTATTTTTATTGTGCTACTTTTGAGCGTTAAATATATAAGTAAATAAATTATATCTGACAATTCGTCATTTTTTGTATTAACTGCACGTTATTTGTATTTGGTCTCGATAAATATAGATTAATAGATAATGAACAATATATACGATTTACTGATAATAGGAGCGGGGCCGGCAGGCATTTCGCAAGCAGTGGAAGCCAGAGCAAATGGTGTGGATGCAAATAAAATACTTGTATTAGAGAAAGGATCTGAACATTCGTGGGTTATACGCACTATTTATCCGGAAAATAAACTTGTTACGGTTAACTACAAAGGTGTTGAAGCTGTTTGTCACGGCCGATTATGTTTGCCTGATGCTAGTAAAAATGAGGTGATTAGTTATCTCGATAGAGCTATTAACAACTCTGGTGTAGAAGTGAAATATAAAACAGAGGTTCAAAGTATTGAAGCAATTGGTGATTCTGAAAAACCGCTGTTTAAAATAGTATCTGGTAACGATACTTATTATGCTAAGGTAACAGCTATTGCAATTGGTGTTTTCGGAAAACCTAATAAGCCGTCGTATAAAATACCTCCGCCGATTAGATGCAATATTAAGTACGATGTTAATTCATTTAAAGAGATTAGTGGAGCAAATATCTTGGTTGTTGGTGGTGGCGATACAGCTTCGGAATATTGTCAGTTTTTAGAGGAAAAAGGAAATGATGTCACCCTGTCGTATCGTGGAAATGGATTTAACCGTATGAATAGTATTAATGAAAATAGTATTCTGGCTATGAATAAACGTAATAAAGTTGCGATTTATTGGAATAGCAATATTCAGGAGGTTGTGAAATCAGAAAATAATAAACCTTTAGCAAAATTTGTTGAGAGTAAATATGGCGAAAAAGAGTTCGATTATATTGTATATGCTCTTGGAGGTACAACTCCAAAGAATTTTTTGAAATCTGCAAAAATTCTTTTTAAAGGAAATAATCCGATAGTAGGTAGTGATGGGGAGAGTAATATTAAAGGACTGTATTTGAGTGGCGATTTGAATACCGGCGCAGGAAAAGGCTCTATTGTGCAGGCGTTTAATAATGCTAAAATAACAATGAACTCAATGTGCGATAATTACTTGCAATGTCATACGGGAATTTAGTATCTAGCAATAAAACAAAACAGTCCTGAAACAATATTTCAGGACTGTTTTGTTAAATTACCTTTTGTCATTAAGGAAACGAATTTCTGATATAGCGCTTATTGCTCGATCCGAGAAAAAATCTCCACTACAGAATAGGGAGAATTTCCCCGCACTTTGATAATTATTATGATCTATAATCATAACTTCCGACTGGTCGTTGCGGTTAAAAATTTCACTTACTGTAAAAGCAGACCTGTAACCATCTTTTGCTGCAATAACAATCATTCCATTTTTTATATCATCTTTTCCAATAGAATAATAGTCAGCTAATAAATCTTTTAATAATCCTCCTTTAAAAGGTGTAACACCATGAATCCCTCTTCCTCGTCCATAAAAAATTGATGGAAAATCATGCTCTTGCAAATCTTTTGGTAGTTGTTTTAGAATTGTTAACTCTGTTTTACTGTTTTTTATAGATACTGTTTCAGAGTGTAGCTCTATTTCACGATCTACTTTATATTTACAATCTAACGATTTTATAATGATTTTTGTAGGATTTGAAATATTTCGCTCTGTTAATAAATCGCTTGCAACAATAATTTTTCTTTCTGTAGGTAATGTCCACTGCTCTTTTGTTTTTGAAGGAACAATATTCATCACTCTGGTAGCAATAATAATTTCGTGACGATGTATAGGGTAGTAAAGTTCGCCCCAACTAAAAACCACCGACTCACCATTGTCGTTTTTAATCTCTATATAAAGATCGATAATAGGACGGAAATCATCTTTATTCTTTTTATCTAAAATCATTTTATTAATAATATCCGATAACGAATAACCATCGTAGCGATATGCACCAATAAATTTGTTTTCACTGTTTTGTAAAACAGTCTCTTTTACAATTAGCGAGTGTAGTGGTAAATCGGCATAGTTTACCTTGCCGGGATTTTCTATTTCACCACTTACGCTGATGAAATCATTTCCCGAAAGTAAATAGGTTTTTTCGTTGTCGTAGAAATTGTTTGTCGCATCGCAAGTGTCTTTTTCAATAATCGACTTGTTGAATTTTGTTGTACTGCTCGTATTGTTTGTGCAGGCTGTAGCAAACACCATTAGTGCAACTACAAATAGATAACTTTTTTGCATAATATTTTTTTTAGTAATTTGTTTATTTAGTATTAAAATCCGCAATTCATCGCTTTACAGTTTGTGTGTATGCGGGCTTGCGGATTTTAGATGGTTTTAAAATTTGTATGATATATCGGTTGAAATATATCGCCCCATAGTATTATTTCCATGACTCTCAATATGTACTTCGTCAGTAAGATTTTGAATACTTAATCCTAGACGTAGATTTTTGATGTTTTTCCAAAAACGAATATCTAGTCTCGAATATGGATCAATCTTTTCGGTGTTGATGTCGTTTTTATATTGAGTATTGAGATATTTTATGTTTGCAGATGCATTAACAAATCTGTTTTGCCATGATATACCTCCTGAAATCATGTTTTTTGGCACATAAGTTAGTGTCATACCCGATAAATTAGTGTCAAACTCTGTTGTGAAATCTTTTATTTCGGAGTGGTTGTAAGTGTAATTAGCAAACATGCGTATGTTTGAATTTATCTGATAAAGAATATCTAGTTCAGCGCCAAAAATTTCAACTTCACTGATATTTGCTCGTTTTCGGATTGGTTTTAATCTGGAGCCCATAGCAATAGAATCGCCTGTGCTTATGTAGTACATAAAATCTTTACCCTTTGAAGCGTATAACGATGTTGAAACTTTAAGATTGTTTAAGGTATAGTCAATACCTAATTCAATATTATCTAATTTCTCGGCTTCTAAATTTGGATTGGCAATCTTAAAACCTCCCGAAATAAATCCCGAGCGGCATAAATCATCTAATACCGATGGTCTGAAACCTCTTGAATATGAAATATAGCTTCGTAATTTATCGTTGAATCTATATTGTACCGAAAATTTAGGGCTTATTGCATTCCATGAGTTTTCGTCAAGATTCTTGTTAATAAGACTGTTTAAAATACTTGTGGCGTTTGTCCCGTTCTCGATATTATATACTCCTTCGTAAAATTTTGTGTAATCAAACCTTACTCCGCCAATAAATAGTAGTTTTTTATCAAAAAACGATAACTCATCTTGTAAATACATCGAGTATATATCCATCTCACCTTTATTAATTACAATATCGGTTGAAGTATGATAGTTGTCGGAAGCATCAACTTGTCCCTTTTTTATATCAATACCGGCTGTTATTAAATTGTTATCACTAATTTCTATTGAAGAATTAAATAACAATCCTAAATCTGTTCTGTCGGAACTTACATCATATGTTTTGTAAGTTATTTGTCCATGTTTGTTCTTTATAGATTCAGACAAACGATAAAAAGTCTCGAAATTGTAATATGCTACGGTGTTCCACTTTAGTTTTCCTTTTTTTCCTTTATATCTGATAGAGTTGGTGTAGTCGGTATGATTAAAGCATGTTCCATCTTTATCATAAATTTTTGTTCCTGTGCCTCTAAAATCGTCAAAATATGTAAAGCTGAATTCTATATTGTTTGACGCATTAAAATCATAACCCAGTTTAATGCCGGTCGAAACCTCTTCCATATTTTGTTTTATTGTTGTTGAATCGCGCTCCTCTTCTGGAGTAGAAACATATCCATCGCTTTTATGGTAAAAACCATTAATGCCCCAGTAAAAACCATTGCCTTTTGTATTTGAAATACGATCGGAAACATTAAAGTTGGTTCCTATTGTGTTATATGTGCCATAGTTTATATTTACATTTCCCGTAAGGCTATCTTTTATTTGCTTGGTGATGATGTTAATAACGCCACCCATAGCATTGCCTCCGTATAGCGAGGAAACAGCTCCTTTTGAAATCTCAATTTTTTCAACATTATTTGGATTGATTAAATTCCAGTTAACAGAACCTCCATCGGCTTTATTAAAAGGTATTCCATCAATTAATACTAATGTTCGCGATTGTTCAGAGCCTCCAAGACCACGCATGCTTACAATGCTTTTATGATCTAAAATACCCATTGGCCTACTTACGTTGATGCCGGAATTATACAGTAATAAGTTGTCGATACTGGTTTTTTGCGCCATCTCGATTGTTCGAGATGAGATTACTTCTATTCGTGTGGGGATACTGGTTATTGTGCGACTTGTTTTTGTTGCTGTAATAACAACTTCATCTGTGGTTTGAATTGTGGGTGTTATTTTAATATCTAATTCGTTTACTTCTCCCGAAGCAATTGAAAACCTTACAACTTTGTTTGTGAATCCAATATAACTTACAACCAATTTGTGTCTCCCTGCACTGATATCTTTTATCTCAAATAAACCGTTAGAATCTGTTACTGTTCCAATATTTATTTTTTGAATAATAACATTGGCGTTTGCTAGTGGTTTTCCGGTGTTTTTATTTGTGATTTTTCCTTTTATTATGCCCTGAGAGAAAATGTAGCTCGTGGTTAACATAATTAAACAAATAAATAGTAAAGTTTTTTTCATGCGTTTAGTTTTAGTTGTTGCTTTGATTTGTGTATTTCCATAATACAATTATCCGTTATGTATGTATATACATAACGACATGTAAAAAAATAAATCGGTTTATTACAATATGTATGTTTTTACATAACGGGCGGCAAGGTAATAAAAAAAGATATAAAGATTAAAAATTCATATGTAAATTGCCTCTTTTTATTATTTTAATATTTTATCCAATATTTCCATGTTTTTATTATTGTCGGGTTTTTTAGCTTCCGGTGTCTGTAAAAACTCTTGTAAAACGCTATGTTTAGAGTTTATGTTTCTTCTAACCATTTTTAGGCTTGTGTTTAAAAGTCTGTTTTCTTCGGTAAAACCCTCTTCAAGAATTCCAAATGCAGTAGGAAGCCATCGTTCAGGAAACATTCCTCCACTATTTCCTTTTGATTTATACTCTTCAAATTCTTCCGAAACTAATTTCAGCATCTCTCGTCTGCCATTTTCATTCGTATGGTCGATATTATTTCTATTAGATTTTTTTATCAGCTTCTCTTTATTGATAACAACAAGTGCAATTGTATAAGGATCTTGTTCGTTGTGCAGCATTATTTGATCTAATATTTCGCTGTGTTCTACAATTGTCTCTTCAATGCCTTCGGGACTGTATTTTTCTCCGTCGCTGCCAATTAATAAACTCTTAAATCGTCCTGAAACATAAAGAAAATTATCATTATCAATATATCCTAAGTCGCCGGTATAAAGCCAACCATCTTTAACAGTATCTGCTGTGGCTGTTGGGTTTTTCCAATATGAGTGCATTACATTAGGACCTTTTATTGCAATTTCTCCCTTTTCTCCTACAGGAATTTCTTTACCGTTTTCATCACAAATTTTTAATTCCATATCGCCAACAATAAATCCCGAAGAGCCTAATTTATGTGCCTGAACAGCATTAGAAGATATTACCGGCGATGATTCTGATAATCCATAACCCTGAAACATTGGGATTCCAATAGCGTAGAAAAAACGTTGTAATTCAATGTCTAAAAGGGCTCCGCCTCCAACAAAAAACTTCATGCGACCACCAAAATTCTCTCTTATTTTTTTAAATAGAATTTTGTCGTAGAGTTTGTATTGTAAGTAGTTAAACAGCCGAAACCCTTTGCCTTTATTGTAGCCCTCTTTATTATATGCGTATGCAACTTTTAAAGCTTTATTAAATATCTTTTCGGCTTTAGATCCTTTTTTACGGATGGCTGTTTCGATGTTTTTCTTAAAATTTTTTGCCAGTGCAGGCACGCTCAGCATAATATGTGGACGTACTTCTTTTATGTTATTTGGGATATTACGCAATGTTTCCATTGGTGATTTGCCTATCTCTACCGAAGCTATACTAGCTCCTTTTCTTATCATAGTATATAATCCGGCGGTATGCGCAAAGGAGTGATCCCACGGAAGTATAATAAACATAATATTATCTTCGGGTATTTCCATTAAACCGCACGCTTGTTCTACATTCCATACGTAGTTGCTATGGGTTAAAACAATTCCTTTAGGATCGGAAGTGGTTCCGGATGTGTAGCTGATATTAGCAAAATCTTCCGGTTTTACTGATTTTATGCGCTCTTCAAAAGCTGCTATATTCTCCTTTAAAATTTTTTCTCCTAATGCTAAAACACCCTCTTTCTCAATTTCAATATCTTTTAACTCCGACTCTTTTTTGTCGATAAGGATAATGTGTTTTAAGTTTGGGATTTTATTATGTATCCTCTCTATTTTTTTATATTGATGTCCGGATACTATAATGCTGGTACATTCCGAATGTTGTAAACGAAATAGTAAGTCTGAGTCTTCGTTTAGCTTTACGGATAAAGGAACACAAATCGCTCCATTATATAAGACGCCTAACTCACTCATTAGCCAGTCGTTTCTGCCTTCTGATAGTAACGCTACGCGTTCGCCGCGTTTTATTCCTAGTTTATATAATCCTGCAGCAAACTTTCTAACCGTATCAGCAAAATCTTTATACGAAGTGCTTTTAAATGAGCCTTCACTTTTTTCCCACAATAAGGGATTACTTTGATATTGTTCCACATACTTCTCGAAAAAATTAGGAATACTTAGCATATCGTCCGTTTTTTAAAATGATCGTTAAAAGTAAAGGTTTTTTTTTAAATAAGGTGTGTGTAATACAATTAAAAATATCTATGTGTAAATATTATCTTTGCTATTTTTACTCAAGCTGCAAAAAAAAGATTTTTGTAAATTTGTGTCTGATTTTATCATACTTCTATTACAAAATATGATAAAAGTTGCTTTTGTAAAATAGGTGACGTAATTTTGCCCCCCTGTTTAATCAATATAAAAGACTATTAGAACGATCGAAAAAAATATTGCCGATTTAAAACACCTGTTAACAGCGGGTTTTCAGATGTGTTTTAACCTAAAAAGAGTTGTTGTTTCTTTTTTTGATGTCGAATTAGTATCCCTCTTTCTACGATTAAATTAATATCTCCAAACTACTTCATTGTTATGAAGTGAAATTTTTATGTCTATAAAAAATAAAAAAAGCATATTGTTAGTGATATTATTATTGTTGCGGTTTACCGGGATGCAATACGATTTTGCATTGAATAGTAGTAATATCGATAGTAAAGTAATGGATCAAATTGCTTTTACCGATTCTGTGCTTTTAGCTCAGTATGAGCCTTTGGATGAAGTGCAGATAAATAAGATATATAAAAGGGTATATAAATCTACTATTTTGGAAATAGATAATAAGATTTCTGCCTTTGCAAAAAAGAGCGGCTTTAACGGAACTATTTTGCTGGCAAAAGATGGTATCCCTTTGTATAAAAAAAATATCGGCTATAGCGATTTTAAAAATAAAATAGCTCTATCGGACAGTTCCGAATTTCAACTCGCCAGTGTTAGTAAGCAGTTTACCGCTGTTGCAATATTGTTGCTGGAAGAACAAAATAAATTAAATATCGATGATGATATAAATTATTATTTCCCTAAACTGCATCTTAGTGGCGTAACTATAAAACATCTGTTAAATCATACTTCCGGATTATCCGATTATATCCCGATAGTTCTTAAAAAGTGGACTGAAAAATATCCCCCAACTAACACCGATGTGGTGAGTCTTTTGGAAAAAAATCGTTTGAAACAACGTTTCTCCCCAGGCTCTAGATTTCAATATTCTAATACAGGATATTTTCTTTTAGCCTCTATAGTAGAAAAGGTATCAAAAAAATCGATGAATGATTTCCTTAAAGAAAATGTTTTTACCCCACTTGGTATGCATCACACGAAAGTGTATAATTATGGACTAAATAATTGGGACTCGCAACAAATAAAGGGATTTAAAAAAAATAATTATAAATATAAGGCTTTTAAACAGGGTATTATCGATGGTGTTGTGGGCGATAAAGGTGTTTACGCTTCCGCAGATGACTTGTTAAAATGGTCGAATGCTCTTTATAATGGTTATATTATTAGTAAAAAAACTCTAGGAAATGCGATACGAAAATCAGAGCTGAATAATGGCGCATCTATTAAATATGGATTTGGATTGCGTATTACTGAAAATTTTAATGGTAAAATGATATATCATAATGGCTCGTGGGGCGGTTTTAGAACTACTTCGCGATACTATATTAATGAATCTGTCTCTTTAATAATTCTTTCTAATAATAGTTATAGATATTTGGGCTCGTTAGCAAGAAAAGTAAAAGGGGTGTTAGATAGAGATCATGCAAATGAAGAGTTTCTTTATGTTGTGAAAAAAATGCTCCTTCAAAAGGAGATGGATAATAGCATGATGCAGGTTTCTGTATGGCAAAAAAATGAACTGAAGGATATAGTTGACCTGATAAATTTGTTCGATCATCAATGGTTAGCTCAAAAATTTCAAAAAAGTATTATATTTGGCGAGGGAAGTGATGATAACTTGTACGCTATGTATGGAAAAAATAATTATGATTTTATAAATTTTAAAGATAGATTATGATAAGAAAAATCGTGTTTTTAACAGTAATGGCTTTAGTTGTTGTCGTAAATTTTTCGTGTAAAAATTCTCAAAGTGAAATTGTGAGTGGTAGCGACTCTTTGAGTGGTGAAGTGGTTACTATTATTGATGCAACAGATGAAATTTCAGACGGTACTCTGCCCGATTTTTCTTCTGTAGAGGCGGGAACGCAGAGGAAAGAAAAATTCTTCGCTTTTATGAGACCTATGATAGAGGTAGAAAATGAAAAAGTATTGCAGAATAGAAATTTTATTTTAAAGTGTTATTCTTTTTTTAATGAGGGAAAAGAAATTGATGCTGAAAGTAGTATTAGATTAAAAAATATAGCTCATCAATATAAATTGAAAAAAACTGTTTTCTCTTCTGAAACCGATTATAAAAATATTTTGCTGCGCGTTGATGTTGTTCCTGTTGACCTTGCTTTGGTACAAGCTGCCAACGAATCGGCATGGGGAACTTCTTATTTTGCAACTAAAGGAAACAATATTTTTGGACAGTGGTGTTTTAGAAAAGGGTGTGGCATGGTGCCTCGAAATCGCCCCGAAGGAGAGTCTCATGAAGTGGCTGTTTTTAATAGTGTTAATGAATCGATTGCTGCATATATTCATAATCTTAATACTCATAATGCCTATTCGTATTTTAGAAATTTGCGTTATGAATATCATATTGAGAAAAAACCTGTTGATGCTAATAAATTAGCTATCGGATTACAAAAATATTCAGGGATAGGTATAAAATATGTTGAAACACTTAGGATTATGCTGCGTAATAATAAAGGAATTTTGTAATTATGTTGTTTTTTTTGAAATAAAAAAATATTTAAAATCGGCTGACTGTAATGGTTAGCCGATTTTTTTTGTCTTATAGTAAAGTATTATACGTTAAATGTTTAGTTAATATATATTTTTCCTTACATTTATGTTTTTAATAATACTTGTAATATGACTTCTATAATTACTTTTAGTTACTCTTTAAAATCCTTTTTAGGATTAATTCCCAGTACAAATAATTTTGAGAAAAAGCAGATTAAATTACTGACAGATTATAAGCGTATAAATGCATTGAACGATGATAGTAAAATAACACGTTTTGTGGAGTTACGCGAGTGGGTTGGCTCTGGTGAGATGAAAAAAAGAAAAAATCAAATAAATTCTCAGAAATATAATGAGTCAGAAGAGTGTAAAAAGGAGAAGAGTTTTAAGAAGTTAAAGAAATCATCGCAAATCAGAACGTATTATAAGATAAAGGATTCTGAAAAGCTTGATTTTTATCGTCTCTTTAAAGACTCTGAAAAACTCGCAGAGTATCTCAAACAGAAAGAGTACTTCTCTTCCAATAATTTTACTGATGATAAGGCGAAAATAAAAATCGCTAGAGCGGATAAATTAAAGAGTTTAAACGAAAAGAAAGCGCTTTATAAATCTGAGAAAAAAAATCTTAATTGGTTTTTTAAACTACAGAAAAGAACGGATTTCAAACTTTTTATCGAGAATAGAGATAGTGAACAATGGAAGGCTTTTCTCTCTTTAGCAGATGAGGTAGAGAAGATAGATTTAGTAGAAGTAAAAAAGAAAATTGCAGCAGAACATCGTAAGATAGCGAAGGATTATTACTCCTTAAAAAAGAGATTTAAACAACTTCGAAAAGAAGAAGGAATAGCTAAGAAGAAGAAAAAAGACTTTTTAAAGCATGAGGAGTATGCTAAAGTAAAGCTGGAGTTTGAAAATAGTAGAAATAAAAACAAAGTTTATAAAATAAATTATAAAGAGACTGTAGAGTTTAAAAAGGTTAAAGAGTATAAAGCTAAAAAGAAAGAAAAGATAATTAAAGCTTGTCTGAAATATTCTGATAAAAGCCAAGCATCTCAGTATTTTAAGACATCCGATTCGGAGCAGTTGAAAAAGTATCTCGATTTGAAAGAGTATTTTACTAATGCTTTTAAAAATGATTTGTCTGAAGCTAAAAAAGAGACATATAAAAATTCCGGTTTATTTAAAGAGTATAAAATTTATAAGAAACTAAAGTGTGATGCTGAAATAAAGCGTTATAAAAAGTTAGCTAAATCAAAAAAAATTGCTACTTACCAAAATCTTGAAGGTTCAGATCTTATTAAAGAGTATGAATCGCTTAAAGAGTACGTGGCAGGAAAAGACTTTTTGGATAAGAAAAAGTACTTGAAAATTAGAGATAAGTTTAAACTCTCTGATGAGTATAAGGATTTTTTGGAATATAAAAAATTGCGTAAAGACAGTGATGTGAAATGGTTTGTGAAAAATGAAAAGACAAAGCGTTTTGATGAATTGAAAAAATGGAAGATGATTTTTTCTGAAGAGTTTGACGCTAAATCTTTAGATATCAAAAAATGGCTTACTGTTCCGCTCTCCGGTAAACAAACTAATGTAGGAACTTTTTCGCAGAAAGAAGAGAAACAGGCTTTTGATGATAAAAGTATAAAACTTGATGGTGGTAATTTGTTGATAGAAACAAAAAAAGAAAAAACAAAAGGTAAGACATGGCATCCTCAGTTTGGCTTTATCCCAAAGGACTTTGATTTTGTTTCAGGAACAATAAATACCGGCGATTTGTTTAATTATAAATATGGTAGGGTAGAGGTGAAATTGAAAATGTCGGGCAGTAAAAATGTTGAACAGGGAGTTTATTTGTCTTCCATAAACGGCGATAAGCAAATAAGTATTTTGCACGGTAAAAAAATTAAAAAGAGTAAAAAAGCTTATCTGGGAGTTGTTTCCGGTAATCTTGTCTCGGCTAAAAATATGTTGAGTAGTTTTTGCTTTACTAGATTTAGTAAACAATTTAATATTCTCTCTCTCGATTGGAACTCAAAGCAAATTGTATGGCGGGTCAATGGAGAGGTGATTGGTGGCATGGAAATTGAAATCCCTAATGAAGAGATGTATCTG
>JAYEOD010000259.1:0-2885 GCA_034722575.1 Bacteroidota bacterium
AAAAAAATGTGATTAATTTTACATTATAAATAATACTTATAGATTAATAGTTTAAGGTCAAAAACAAATTATAAACGGATGAACCGAGCCGTATTAAAAACTTTAATACAGATAATTATAATGGTGAGCTCCATCCGACAAATAAAAATTTAAACAATGAACATAAAATCACTTCTCAAAATATTTTCAGCAGTTATAGCTATTTTTCTTTTTCAGGATGAGATTCATGCACAAATATCTACCTACGAAAGCCCTATAAGTTTTAATGAAACAGTAAAAGGAGATATCCCTACATTTAACATTGCATCACCAAAAATGGCTGATATTATCAAAGAAGATAGCATTGCCGAATCGCAATACAAGCCATATCGTTTTGCGAAAATTATTGATTGCAATATTAATTTTATCCGCAAAGCAAGCATCACAAAAGTAAATGGAGGCTCTATTTTTCGTTTGGCAATAGAATCATCTAATGCAAAAGCTTTATCACTATACTACAACAAATTTACTATTCCCGATGGCGGTAAATTATTTATCTATAACCAATCGCGTGATTTTGTACGTGGCGCATACACCTCTAACAACAATCCATCAAATGGATTATACGCCAATGAATTAATCAGAGGCAAGAAAATAATACTCGAATATTTTCAACCTAAAAGTGTAATTACGCTTCCGCAGATAGTTATTTCAGGAGTTGGTTACGCGTATCGCAGTGTGAATTTTTTAGATAAAGGATTTGGCGGTGCCGGCGACTGCGAAATAAATATAAACTGTAGCGAAGGTAACCATTGGCAAAATCAAAAACGCGGAGTGGTACGCATATCAATCCGTAACGGAGGAAGTGCTTTTTGGTGTTCGGGATCGGTGCTTAACAACGCACTACAAAACTACGATCCTTATATGCTTACCGCAGATCATTGCGCAGGAGACGCTACAGCAAATGATTTAGAGCAGTGGATGTTTTACTTTAACTACGAAAGCGAAGATTGCGATAATCCTATTTTAGAACCTATTTCAAAAACGCTAGTAGGAGCCACAAAAATTGCTAATGGAGGACACGAAGGCACTACAGGATCGGATTTTTATCTTATGCTGTTAAGCAGAACAATTCCTACTGATTACGAAACATACTATAACGGATGGTCAAGAACCGAAACTGCGGCTCAAAGCGGCGTGTCTATCCACCACCCACAAGGCGATATTAAAAAAATATCTACATACGACAACAAGCTAGTTACAAGTCAATATAACGGAAACGGTGTTAATTCGCACTGGAAAGTTTTTTGGAGCGAAACAGACAATGGCAGAGGAGTTACAGAGGGAGGCTCTTCCGGTTCTCCAATTTTTAATAACAACGGATTAATAGTAGGAACACTAACCGGAGGATGGTCATCATGTAACACTCCCACCCAACCCGACTACTATGGAAAAATATCGTGGTCGTGGGACAAAAATGGCTCCACTCCTACCGAAGGATTAAAAAATTGGCTAGACCCTAATAACTCGGGAATAACTTCTCTTGAAGGATTAGGCGGAACACCAAATTTTATTAAAGCCGATTTTATTAACGATACACTCACAATAAAAGATGGTTATATCGACTTTTCCGACATGTCGGCAGGTAGCATCACTACCAGAAAATGGATATTTGAAGGAGGTACTCCCGAAACTTCGGGAGAGAAAAATCCTTCTGTATTATATAACAGATACGGGAAATACGATGTTACTCTGATTATTGAAGGCTCTGCCGGCAACGATACTCTTGTTAAAAAAGATGAAATTACTGTTATTGCTAATGTATATCCAATACCTACAAGAGATTTTGTTACCGTTAACTTTGGAAGCAGCTCATCACAAAAAGTACATTACATTCTTTTTAACGTATTCAAACAGATTATAGACGAAAATACTGTAACACTCTCTTCGAACGAAAATTTAGTTTTAAATATTAAGAAACATCCTTCGGGGATATATTTTTTATCGATAGATGCTAATAATGAAGAGCATGTTTATAAAATAATTATCAATGCGGAGTAATTAGTGTTTGTCTATAAAGTCACGGTGTGACTCAATTTTGAGATAAAAAAGAAATTAAACAGTTTCTATTCAGTTATTTGAAAAAGTCACGCCGTGACTAATTCTAAAATTGCCAACTTTATAGACAGTCTCTAATTAACAGGACTAAAAATCCGGAAAATCTTTATTATTTATATCTCAACTGCGGAAGGATATAATCCAGAACTTTTTTCAGTGCTTCATCTTTTGTTAATTCCCCGGTATTTATATCTAAATCAGCATTTGCAGGATGCTCAAAGGGAGAATCTATCCCTGTAAAGTTTTTTATTTTTCCCTCTCGGGCTTTTTTATACAGACCTTTAACATCGCGCTGTTCGCAGATTTTTAGGGAAGCATTTACAAATATCTCTATAAAATTCTCATCGCCGATAATACTTTTCGCCATAGCACGAATTTCTTCGGTAGGACTGATAAAACTATTTATAGTAATTACTCCGCTATGGATTAATAATTTCGATACTTCAGATATCCTACGAATATTTTCCATCCTGTCCTCTTCGCTAAAGGCAAGGTTGTTATTTATTCCGGAACGAATATTATCGCCATCTAATACCTGAGTAAGAAATCCTTTATCATGCAACGCAGCTTCAAGTCCTTTTGCCAAAGTAGTTTTCCCTGCTCCGGAAAGACCTGTACACCATATTACCTTAGAGCGTTGCTTTAAAAGTTTCTCTTTATGCTCGCGACCCATTATCTGATCAAATACAGGATATATCTCTTTTTCCATAGCTTTTTGTTATATAGCTGCGAAGATAGTAATTCAAATTTAATTATGCATCGTTGAGATTGAGGTTGATTGAATGATA
>JAYEOD010000260.1:0-2866 GCA_034722575.1 Bacteroidota bacterium
GTTCTAAGCGAAGAAGGTGATGAAATATCTTTTGAAGAGAGAAAAAATTGGAATACTTTTTGGGTTGTAGATCCTTTGGATGGCACAAAAGAGTTTATTAAAAAAAATGGCGAATTTACTGTGAATATTGCTTTAGTAAAAGATAACACTCCTATTTTAGGTGTTATTTACGTTCCTGTTGATAAGACTCTATATTTTTCATCTCTCGAAAAAGGAAGTTATAAAGCAGAAAATATTACAGAATACACCTCTTTTACAGAGATAGAAAAAGCATCTCTCCTACTCCCGTTAAAATATGATAATAGAAATTATACTATTGTAGCAAGCCGTTCGCATTTGAATGAGGAGACAAAAAAAATTATTGCTGAAAAAGAAAAACAGCTGGGTAATGTTAAAATATTATCAGTAGGAAGCTCCTTAAAACTCTGCATGATAGCCGAAAACAGAGCTGATATCTATCCGCGGTTTGGTCCTACTATGGAATGGGATATAGCGGCAGGACATGCTATTGTAAAATATGCCGGTGGCAGTATTATCGATCATACAACAAACTTGGAATTACTATATAATAAAGAGAACCTTCGTAATCCATATTTTACTGCAAAAAATAATTTATTATGAACCAAGATGACATTTTTCCACTAGTTTCAATAATAACGATTAATTATAACCATTCTGATGTTACTGCTGAGTGTTTAAATTCATTGCAAAAAATTTCATATCCTAATATCGAAATTATTGTTATCGACAATGCCTCTCCCGAAGAAGACTCATCGTGGTTGAAAAAGAAATATCCCTATATTAACTACATTAAATCTGACAAAAATTTAGGTTTTGCCGGTGGTAATAATATTGGAATTAAAGTTGCCAAAGGAAAATATATTTTACTTCTAAATAATGATACAGAAGTGGAACCCGATTTTTTGGAACCGCTTGTAGATAAACTAAAAAATAATAGCTCTATTGGAGCTGTAAGTCCTAAAATAAAGTATCATCATACTCCTAATATGCTGCAATATACCGGATTTACTCCTATTAATGAGTTAACAATACGTAATCACGCAGTAGGCTTTAATCAAATCGACAAAGGTCAGTTCGATAAAGACTCTAAAACATTTTATGCTCATGGTGCTGCAATGCTTGTGCCTCGCAAGGTTATTCAGCAAGTTGGTATGATGGCCGATATTTTCTTTCTCTATTACGAAGAGCTTGACTGGGGTTATAGAATCCGCAAAAGCGGAAAAGAGATCCATTATGTCCACAATTCAGTAATATTACACAAAGAATCAGTAAGTACAGGACTCTTCTCTCCTATGCAAGTTTATTACCTTAATAGGAGTAGAATTTTATATATGAGGAGAAATATAAAAGGGTTCCGTTTTTTATTGAGTCTTTTGTACCTGCTATTTATCTCTATACCAAAAAATTATTTTACTTTTTTTATAAAACAGAAACCAAAATTACTGTTGGCATATCACAAAGCTATGATATGGCATTTTAAAAATAGTTTTAATAAATCTATCAACGATAATCCAAAATTGTAAGCTGATATGGGATATCCTTTAGTATCAATAATAACAGTTAATTACAATCAAGCCGAAGTTACTTGTGAGCTGATAGCTTCACTTGAAAAGATTACTTATCCTAATATAGAGATAATTGTTGTTGATAATGCCTCAAAAGATGATGACCCTAAAATTATAAAACAGCGTTTTCCTAATATCGTTTTTATACAAAACCCTATTAATTATGGTTTTGCTGCCGGTAATAATTATGGTATCATGGCCTCAAACGGCGAATATGTAATGTTTCTGAATAACGATACAGAGGTAAGAAAAGATTTTCTTGAGCCTCTGATTAATAAATTAGAAAATAATCCTTTAATAGGAGCCGTAAGTCCTAAAATCCGTTTTTTTTTCAATCCTAATGTTATTCAGTATGCCGGATATACAAAAATAGATCCTATTACAGTAAGAAATACAGCCTTTGGTTATAAAAAAGATGATATAGGACAATATGACGAAGACAAACAAACAGCTTATGCTCACGGTGCTGCAATGGTTGTTCCTATGCGAATTATTCGTGAGCTGGGTATGATGTCGTATATATTTTTTCTCTATTACGAAGAGGCCGACTATTGCGATAGAATTAAACGAGCAGGATATGAAATACACTATGTCCACAACTCGTTAGTATATCATAAAGAATCTGTCTCAACCGGAAAGCTGAGTTCTCTAAAAATTTATTATCTTTATCGTAACAGGATTGTTTATATGAGGAGAAATATTTTTGGCTCAAAATTTTATCTGGGAATATTATATCAACTTTGTATTGCGATTCCTAAAAATGCTTTTGTATTTTTGTTTAAAGGGAAACTAAAACTATTCTACGCATTTTACAGGGCTGTAGGATGGCATATAAAAAATATGTTTTTTGATGAAATACACGAAAATCCAATGCTTTAATATTATAAACTATGACAACACTCTACACTATTTTAAAAGTACTACAATATATTTTTCTAGTCTATTTAGGAGTTAGTGCAATATATTTTTTTCTATATGCTTTTATAGCACAATTTCCCAGAAAAAGAAAAATTTCACAATCTGATAAAAAAAATAAATTTGTAGTCCTAATTCCCGGATACAAAGAAGATCAGGTTATTATAGATGTTGCTGCAGAGGCATTAAAACAAGATTATCCGAATGAATTATATGATATTGTGGTTATTGCCGACTCTTTTAAAGAGGAGACCGTAGCAAAATTAAAAGAGCTACCTATCATTGTTAATGAGGTCTTTTTTGAAGTGAGCTCTAAGTCGAAATCAATTAACGCAACTCTAGCATCTCTTCCTAATAACAAATAC
>JAYEOD010000261.1:0-2862 GCA_034722575.1 Bacteroidota bacterium
AAAAAAATAATACTTATGGAGAAATATTCTAAAAAACTCGTCAACTATTTTCCTCAGCAAGTAATATTTCTAGGTTATTTCGCTATCCTTTTTGGAGTGTATTCGTTGTTTAATCACGATTTGAAGGGTGTTATTTTTATTATTGGCGGCATATCTTTTTCCTTCACAACAATTAATATAGCTATCGATTTTGATAATCTACTTTATAAAGAACATATTAATATTCTGGGACTACCATTTGGTAAATGGAGAGAATTGCCTCCATACAAATATATTACGGCATACAAAGAAACTCTATCCCAGACAATGGGTGTTCAGAGCATTTCAAGAATGCAATCCAATACAAAAATTTGTCTTGATATAGTTTTTAGCAAAGACGAAAAACTAAGACTGGGTATTTTCGATGAAAAAGAAGAAGCTCTTAAAGTTGGTGCTATTCTTGCAAAAAACCTGAATACCAAACTTGTTGATTATACCAATAAAACCCCACGGTGGATGGAAGATTAATGTATTAAACCATATATCGGCACGAATAGGCGTTAGCGAAATCTTGATAAAAGACCTTAGATTAACCCAAAGTCTTGCACGTTCACTATGAGCGATGTAATAAAAAGCGCGACCGGCATGTGTTTAAGAGTTTATATTATCGTTCATTAAATCGTTACACAATCGCCGGCAATACTTTTTAAAACAGATATAATTGGTTATTTTTTTCAAGTGTTTTTCTGGTGTATGCCTGCTTTTCATATTGTAGCAAGTCATTTTCTATTTTTTCAAGAAAGGGACTTCGGTTGTGGTCGTATTTTCTCCCGTGTAATAGTCTTGTTTTTGCATTTGTTAGATAGAGATATTTTTTAGCGCGTGTCATAGCAACGTAGAGCAGACGTTGTTCCTCTTTTTCATCACTTTTGCGGTCGAATAATTTGTATGGCATCAAGCCCTCTTCGCATCCGGCAACAAAAACCGTTTCAAACTCCAGTCCTTTTGATGCGTGCATTGTCATAATCGTTACCGCTTCTATGTGTGGCTGATATTTTTCTATCTGCGTACTTAACTCTATGGCATTAATAAATTTCTCTGCATCGCCTTTGAATTCTTCACTCATCCCGGCAAGGAAATCCAAATCTCTCTTCTCTTCATCAGTAGCTTGCGAAAAGTATTTTTCTGTCAGATAGTCAATAGAATTTTTAATGCTCAACCCTGTGAATTCATCACTATTAGGCAGTTTAATGTTTTCCGACTCTAGTTTATTTTTTACAAATTTATTATCACGAAAACTAATAAACTGCAACAGCTCAATAATTTTTTTAACCGATTTTGAATTAATCAGTCGCTCTTCGCCAATCACCTGAAAAGGTATATTATGATTTTTAAAAGCCTCTACAATTGCCGGCATTTGAACTCGCGAGCGACAAAGCACTGCGAAATCCGACAAACTTTTTATATTATTATCCCCTTCTCCGCGCGAGATATTACTATCCATAGAGAAAAAACCTAGTCCGCCAATTAAATTTTCGATAGTGCGAGCAATAAATTCCGCCTCGCTTTTTTCTGTTTCTTGCGACGACAATTTTATCTTCACACCCTTTTGCATCCCGCTAAGGAAAGCGGTTTTATCACTATTTTTTCTTATAATATTCTCCGAAGCAGATAAAATATTATTGCTACATCTATAGCTCTTTTTCAGTTGGTAAATATTCGGATTATAATCGGATGCGAAAGAATCTATCAAGCCAATATCGGCACCACGGAAACCATAAATCGATTGATTCGGGTCGCCGATAACAAACAAATCCGATTTTTTATCAGGCATCAAAGCGCGCACTAACTCATATTGCGACTTATTAATATCCTGATATTCGTCGATAAGCATGTACTCAAATTGTGCTTTAATCTCATTTGCTTTCGCAGATGTTAAAGTCAGAATATGCAAAGTTTTATATATCAAATCATCAAAATCATATGCCTGATATTCATCTAGTTTTTGCTGATATTTTTTGAAATACTCGATAAAATCATCATCCATAACATTTTGAGGCAATAAATTCGATTTCACATTTGCCATCTGCGTAAGCATTTTAGCTGTTTTATTAGAGGACATACCAATACTTTTAAGTATAAAGCGTTTATCATCCTCATCAATAATTAATATCTTTTCATTTTCATGATACTGTTTCAAAATTTGCAATCCTAGCGCATGAAATGTTGAAACATTCAATTTTTCGGCACTTTTTTTATCTACAATTTTCGCAATACGTTGTTGTAACTCTTCGGCAGCTTTATTTGTAAAAGTTACTGCAACAATTTTTTCGGCAGCAACCTTTTTCTCGCGCAACAGATAAGCGATACGACTGGTAAGCACTTTGGTTTTTCCCGTTCCCGGCCCGGCTATTACCATTGCCGGCTTGCCGAAATGAGTAGCCGCCTTTTGTTGCTCTTTATTAAGCTCCGAAGAGTTTTTTTTCTTCTTTGTATTTTCATCTTCTATCACCTTATGATGCAGTGACAGCTCTTTGTATTCGGCAAGACTAAAATTCAATAATTTTCTGGTTTCAGCCTTTTTATAAATCTCTTTCTGCTCTTTGAAAATATTATTTAATCCCTGCTCTTTTATCTCCTCATCTGTGAAAACACGAATTTTACCATACTCGCCGTCGTAACCTTCGGTTATATGAATATTACCGGCACGCATGCGTTCTATGGCTTCTGCCAATATTTCGCCACCTATTTCCTTTATTTTTTCGATAGAGAAATAGAGTAACACATTAAACTCAGAACCTGCTTTTTGAATTATTTGCTCATATTTTGCAGCAACTTTTTTCGACTTCTCCCCCACTCCTTCTATCTCCGAAATAATCTCCC
>JAYEOD010000262.1:0-1701 GCA_034722575.1 Bacteroidota bacterium
GATACTATTTTAATTTTAGACCTTCAAGGTTTTACAACTTTTAAGGTCTAAACAAGCAACAAACAACAAACAACAAACAACTCAGTGACAGCAATAGAAATAGAAGAATTACATAAGTCGTATGGCAAAATCCATGCTCTAAATAGGGTCTCTTTTTCGGTAGAGAAGGGCGAGATTTTTGGTCTTATTGGCCCTGATGGCGCTGGAAAAACTTCTCTGATTAGAATTCTTACTACGCTGATATATCCCGACAAGGGGAAGGCTGCTGTTTTTGGTTTGGATGTGGTGAATGATTATAAGGAAATCAGAAAAATGTGTGGCTACATGCCGGAGCGGTTTTCGCTTTATCAGGATTTAAGTGTAGAGGAGAATTTGAAATTTTATGCCAGCGTTTTTAATACTACTATCCACGAAAATTATTATCTGATAAAAGATATCTATTCGCAGATAGAGCCTTTTAAAAAACGTCTTGCGGGAAAGCTTTCCGGCGGTATGAAACAGAAATTGGCTCTGTCGTGTGCTCTTATTCACAAGCCGAAAATTCTTTTTTTGGATGAGCCTACTACCGGTGTTGATGCTGTTTCGCGAAAAGAGTTTTGGGAGATGTTGGTAAAATTGAAAAATTATGGCATTACTATTATAGTTTCTACACCATATATGGATGAGGTGAAAATGTGCGACCGTGTGGCTTTGATGATGAAAGGCGATATTTTGGATATCGATAACCCAACAGCTATTGAGGATAAATACCGGCAAAAACTCTATTCTGTGGAGGCCGATAATATTTATAAATTGATAAAAGATATTCGTAAGAGTAATATTGCTACTTCTGTTTTTCCTTTCGGCGATAGTGTGCATGTTTCTGTTAAACAGGATGCGAATTTTGAAAAGGAGATAATAACGTTTTTAAAGAATAATAATCATAAAAATATCTGCGTAAGCAAAATAAAACCGAGTATCGAAGACTGTTTTATGGATTTAATGAGCGAGTATCATGACTGATGAATTTATTATAGAGGTAGAAAATTTGACTAAGAAATTCGGCTCTTTTGTTGCAAACGATAATCTTACGTTTAGAGTCCGAAAAGGCGAAATACTTGGATTCCTGGGTGCTAATGGCGCAGGCAAAACCACTGCCATGAAAATACTCTGCGGCCTTTCTGCTCCTACATCCGGAAAAGTAATGGTTGCCGGGTTCGATGCTGTAAAACATCCCGAAAAGATAAAACAGAATATCGGCTATATGAGTCAAAAATTTTCACTCTACAACGATTTAACGGTTTACGAAAACTTCCGGTTGTTTGGCGGGATATATGGATTAAAACTCAAAAAAATTCGTCAACGAACCGAAGAGTTACTAAAGCAGCTTGATTTGTTCGAGCACCGTAATAAAATTATTGCTTCGCTGCCTTTAGGATGGAAACAGAAATTAGCCTTTTCGGTAGCTATTTTGCACGAACCAAAAGTGGTGTTTCTCGATGAACCCACTAGCGGCGTGGATCCTATTACACGACGACAATTCTGGGAGATGATTTATCAATCGGCGGAAGAGGGAAGGACGGTTTTTGTTACTACACACTACATGGACGAAGCAGAATATTGCGATAATGTATCGATTATGGTGGACGGAAAAATTGAGGCTTTTGGAAAACCAAAAGAACTAAAAAGCAGATACAGAGTAGAAAATATGAACGAAGTATT
>JAYEOD010000262.1:1711-2847 GCA_034722575.1 Bacteroidota bacterium
CAACCTCAATCTCAACCTTAACCTCAACCTCAGCCTATGAATAGATTTATCGCTTTTGTAATAAAAGAATTTCATCACATTACACGAGATTATCGTACTCTGATAATACTTTTTGGGATTCCTATTGCTCAGATTTTGATTTTTGGATATGTTGTTAAAAGCGAAATAAAAGATGTTAATATTGCTGTCTTCGATAAGTCGAAAGATGTTACAACGCTACGTATCACAAATAAACTAATATCATCGGGGTATTTTCTGTTAAACAAAAATCTTGACAATACTAAAGATGCAGAAGAGATTTTTAAGAGAGGTGACGTTAAAATGATTGTGGTTTTTGACAGTGATTTTGATAAGAAAATGCATTGCAACGAACATCCCGAAATACAGCTTCTTGCCGATGCCTCCGACCCGAATCAGGCTAGTTTAATAGTGAATTATACCACAGTAATTATTAATAATTTTTTAAAAGAAGAGTTTGTAGCATATGATATTCCTTTGCAGGTAACGCCACAGGTCAGGATGTTTTATAACGAAGAGATGAGAAGTGTTTTTATGTTTGTGCCCGGCACAATGGCAATGATTTTAATGCTGATTTCGGCTATGATGACTTCTGTTTCGATAGCAAAAGAGAAAGAGTTGGGCACAATGGAAAATCTTTTAGTGTCGCCGCTGCAACCAATTCAAATAATTATAGGAAAAGTTACGCCATATTTATTTTTGTCGATAGTAAATGCTGTTTCTATTCTTGCATTAGGGTATTTTGTTTTTGGATTGCCCATCCGCGGAAGTTTGTTGCTTTTGATGGGCGAAACAATACTTTTTATCTTTCTTTCGCTTTCGTTGGGAATATTAATTTCTACTGTTTCTAGCAGTCAGCAAGCAGCTATGTTTATCTCGATGTTTGCATTACTATTGCCGGTATTGTTGCTCTCGGGGTTTATTTATCCTATCGAAAATATGCCTGAAATATTACAATGGCTTACTTACGTGATGCCACCACGATATTTTATTGTTATACTTAAAAATATCATGCTTAAAGGAACAGGCTTTATGTTTGTTTGGAAAGAGACTCTTATTATAATTGGGTTTACAATAGTTTTTATTGCAATTAGTGTAAAGAAATTTAAACTGCGTTT
>JAYEOD010000263.1:0-2843 GCA_034722575.1 Bacteroidota bacterium
TGTTCTATTTGACTTTTAGGAATTGCTGTCATAGTATTTTGATAGTTAATAAAATATTTTTAACTTAGTACGAATTAAAAAACGAAGCAGCAAAATTTGCGGCACGCACCTTAGCTGTAAACGTTAGAAACAATGCTGACAAATGAACCTGAATTCAAGCGCTTAACGAAAAAAAAAGATACAAATTTTTAAATACTATATTACTAACTAAATTAAAAAAAAATGAAAAATCTCAAATTGACAACTTTGCTACTTGCAACAGTTTTTTTATTTATAGCAACAAGTTGTGCCAAAAACAAGAATGAACTACCTGTTGAGTTTAAATTCAGATTACTCGACACACTTGGGAATGAAAAAACAGTATTTAATCAAGGAGAAAACATGATTTTTAGTTTTCAGGTTATAAATCATAGTTCTAAAAATTTAATGCTGGAAAACTTTTTTCCAAATGATGACTTTTTTAGAGTTTATCAGCCCAATATAAATGAAGGAACATTGAATTATGGTATCCCGTATGAAGCATTTGTCTTAATAGAATATTTTTCTATATTACAGAATGATACTCTAAAAATTGAATATCCTTGGGAAGCGGGAGTTCTTTGGAATGAAAAATATCCAATATTATCAAATGAAAGTGATAACTTGGATTTACCAATAGGCAGTTTTTATACTGAATTTTCGCAATCATTTAAAATTGGAGATATTCAAACAGAAACAAAAGATTTTAGAATTAATTTCACTATAGAATAACGAAAATCATGAAAAAGTATATCTTAAGCACATTGCTTGCAATAATTGTATTTAATTTATCAGCACAAGTAATCACACAAAAAACAGATGCAAGTATTATAAATGAAAAAATAAAATTAGAAGATAAATCAAATATCGATGTTCTAAATATGCCAAGCTTTGATTTGAAAGAATTGTTGGAAGAAGACGAAATAAACAAAGGTTTAGATTTACCTTACAGATTTGGTTATGCTTTTGAGGTTGATTACAATATGCAGAATGTGGGAACATGGACAGAAGTTAAAAGCGGAAAAGTATGGTCTCTAAAAATTGTTTCCAAAGGAGCTTATTCTATTAATCTGGCATACAGTAAATTTTATTTACCCGAAAATAGCCAATTGTATATTTACAATGAGCAAAAAACTGTCTTGCAAGGACCTTTTACATCAGAAAATAACACAACAGACGGAACATTTTCTTCTGATTTGATTGAAAGTTCGGCAATAATATTGGAATATTTTGAACCGGATAATGTAAAAGAAAAACCGGAAATATTAATTTCAAAAGTCGTTCATGCTTATCGTAATTTGTTTCCAAATTCAACAAAAGGATATGGTTCATCAGGAAGTTGCAATATTGATGTGAATTGCCCGGAAGGCGATGTTTGGCAAGATGAAAGCAATGCGGTTGCAATGATTTTAGTAGGAAGCGATAGGATTTGTTCAGGTTGTATGGTTAATAATACTAATCAAGATTTCACTCCATATTTCTTAACGGCAAATCATTGTATATCAGGTCAAAATGTTAACGATTGGTCATTCCGTTTTCAATATAAAAGTCCTTCTTGCAATGGTGGTGATGATTATTCCTATTATTCTTATCATGGTGCAGATTTGGAAGCAAATAGTTCAGTTAGCGATTTTGCTCTTTTAGAATTAGATACTCGTCCTAATGCTAATACTGGAATTACTTATGCAGGATGGTCAATAAGTACAATAGCACCAAACTCTGCTGTTGGAATTCACCATCCAAGTGGAGACGTAATGAAAATAAGTTTTGATGATGATAATCTCACAAAAACCACCTATCCTAGTTTATCCGGGAATAATCATTGGAAAGTAATATTTGACGAAGGAACAGCAGAGCATGGATCATCAGGTTCCCCAATATTTGATCCTGATCATAGAATAATAGGCCAATTACATGGTGGTTATCCTGGTTGTTCTTCTAATAAAAATTTTTGGTATGGCAGTTTTGACGTTTCATGGACACATGGTTTGTCTGCTTTTCTTGACCCTAACAACACAGGTGCAATGACAACAAATACAGTTGAAATACCGTATGTTTCTGGTACAGGCACAATTTGTTCATCAAATAGAACTTTTACACTGCACAATCTACCATCTGGTTCAACAGTAACATGGACAAGAAGCAATAATCTTACTTATGTTAGCGGACAAGGGACAAATAATTATACAGTTAAAGCAAGTAACAGTTCAACAAGCGGACAAGGTTGGGTACAGGCAAATATTAACGTAGCAACTTTTAGAAAAACTTTTTGGGTAGGTAAACCCAAGTTTACAATTTCTGGAACAGATGAATTAATGCCTCGTCAACCAGGTATGGCAATTATACAATATTCAAATGATCGATTTATACAAGGAGTTTCTAATGTAAATTGGTCGTATACCGGTCCACTTGATTACATAAATGGAGATATTACAAAAGCAAGATACAAAGCAGGAAACAGTTCGGGTTTAGGTTTTATTTATGCTTTGGCTACAAATACATGTGGGCAAAGAGAAAATAGAATGTTTTATGAAATTTCAGGTTGGCATAAAGCATATCCCAACCCTGTGAAGGATATTTTGACAATTGAGATAGACAAATCAGAGATGCCAAAACGATTGATATCAAAGAAAATTGAAATACTCCTTTACGATAAAATGATGAGTTTAAAGAAAAAAACATCTTTTTCTGGTACGTTTACAACACCTAAGCATATAAAAACTCCGTAGTGCGAAGCATCTACGGTTTTTATATGTGTTGTTGAACGACACCAGAAGTAGCGGTGTCAGGCAGTTGTGAGGACATGTAATTTTAATAAAAGGCAG
>JAYEOD010000264.1:0-2824 GCA_034722575.1 Bacteroidota bacterium
AATGTTCCTGAAGGTGTAGAAATCAATATCTCTAAAGATAATTTAGTAACAGTAAAAGGTAAATTAGGACAACTAGAGCAAAAAGTTGACTCTGATATTACTGTTAAACTTGTTGAAAATCAAGTTGTTGTTGAGCGTCATTCAGAACAAAAAAATTATAAGTCACTACATGGCTTATATCGTGCGTTAATCCAAAATATGGTAATTGGCGTATCAGAAGGTTATAAGATCGAATTAGAATTAATAGGCGTGGGGTATAAAGCTGATGTTAAAGGTCAGGTTATAGAGTTAAGTCTCGGTTACTCGCACCACATATTTTTGCAAGTACCTGCAATTATTAAAGTTGAAGCAATTAATGAGCGTGGTAAAACACCAACTATTATTGTATCTTCTATTGATAAACAACTTGTTGGTCAGGTTGCTGCAAAAATTCGTTCTTTCCGTGTTCCTGAACCATACAAAGGAAAAGGAATTAAGTATAAAGGAGAAATTATCAGGAGAAAAGCTGGTAAATCAGCGGCTACTGCATAATGGTAAATAAAATTAAGTGTAACCACCTGGTACTAATAGTGCCAGGCGAATAAAATCTTTAAATGAAAAAAATAAAGAATAGAAAGGTTGCTAGACGTTACAAAGTCAAGGTACGAATTAGAAAAAACATTAGTGGTACTCCTGAATTACCAAGAATGTCTATCTTTAGAAGTAACAAGCAAATGTATGCTCAAATCATTAATGATTTAGATGGACATACTTTAGTTGCTGCTTCGTCTCTTGAAAAAGGTATAGCAGAAAAAGAAGGCTCTAAGTCTGATATTGCTAAATTTGTTGGACAGTCTATCGCAGAAAAAGCCAAAGAACAAGGCATCGAAACTGTAGTTTTCGATAGAAATGGATACAAGTATCATGGTCGAATCAAAGTTTTAGCTGAAGCAGCTAGAGAAAACGGACTAAAATTCTAAGAGAGATATGGCAAAGACAAACGTAAAAAGAATTAAGTCTAGCGAGATAGAGTTTAAAGACAGACTTGTTAGTATTCAAAGAGTTGTGAAAGTAACTAAAGGTGGTAGAACTTTTAGTTTCTCAGCTATAGTTGTTGTAGGAAACGAAAATGGTGTTGTTGGATATGGCCTTGGTAAAGCAAAAGAAGTGACTTCTGCTATAGCCAAAGGTATTGATGACGCTAAAAAGAATTTGCTTGAAGTTCCTGTAATTAACGATACATTACCTCACGAAAATATCGGGAAATATAGCGGTGCTGAAGTATTTATGAAACCTGCTGCCCCTGGTACAGGAGTTATCGCCGGTGGTGCGATGCGTGCCGTACTTGAAAGTGTTGGTATAAAAAACGTTTTAGCAAAATCTAAAGGCTCGTCAAACCCTCACTCTGTAGTGAAGGCTACTATTGCAGCTCTTACAAACATGCGTGATGCAAAAACAATTGCAGAATTACGTGGTGTAGATTTAGATACCGTATTTAACGGTTAATTGTTTCATATATACAACATTTGGTTGACATGAAAAAAGCAAAAATTACACAAATTAGAAGTGCTATTGGTCAAACTAAGAGACAAAAAAATACTCTTATTGCTTTGGGTCTAAAAAAAATGAACCAAACAAAAGAGGTTACTCTTACTCCTCAAATTGAAGGAATGATCGACAAAATGAAGCACGTATTGAAAGTTGAAGAAGTTTAATAACCGACTATAATATTAAATAATATGGATCTTAGTAAACTTAAACCTGCTGAAGGATCTTTGAATAAATCAAAAAGAATTGCACGTGGAGAAGGTTCCGGTCATGGCGATACAGCCACCCGAGGACATAACGGTGCAAAATCTAGATCCGGATACAAATCAAAAATGGGTTTCGAAGGCGGTCAAATGCCTATTTACAGAAGACTTCCTAAATTTGGTTTTAAAAACATTAATCGTGTTGAATATAGACCTGTTAATTTAGGAGACTTAGCGGAACTAGCTGAGGAACAAAATCTTAACACAATTACTATTGATGATATGCGTGACAAAGGCTTAGCTGACAAGAAATCTCTTGTTAAAGTGTTGACACGTGGCGAATTGACAAAGAAAATTGATGTTGAAGCAAATGCATTTTCGAAGTCAGCAATTAAAGCAATTGAAGCCCTTGGTGGTAAAGCAACTAAAATCGACGGTTAATGAAAAAACTAATCCAAACCATTAGAAATATCAATAAAATTGATGAGTTACGTAAAAGAATACTTTACACCATAGGTATTGTCATGATCTATAGATTAGGGGCATATGTGGTTATTCCCGGCGTAGATCCTCATCAATTAGCAAATTTACAGAGCCAAGCTAGTAGCGGGTTGTTAGGATTGTTAAATATGTTTTCGGGTGGAGCGTTTTCTAACGCCTCTATCTTTGCATTAGGTATTATGCCTTACATTTCCGCCTCAATTGTTATTCAATTGATGGGAATGGCAGTTCCTTATTTCCAGAAACTACAGCGTGAAGGTGAAAGTGGCCGTAAAAAAATAAATCAATTAACTCGTTATTTGACTATTTTAATTACAGCGTTTCAGGCTCCGGGTTACTTGGCAAATTTAATTAGCCAATTACCTCCCGAAGCAATTACGCCGTTCGACCCTAGTGTGCTTTCTCCATCTACTTTCTTTTGGATTTCATCTACAGTAATATTAGTATCAGGTACATTATTCGTGATGTGGCTCGGTGAAAAAATTACTGATAAGGGTATTGGTAATGGTATTTCGTTAATTATCATGATAGGTATTATTGCTAGACTACCGTTTGCTTTATTTGGTGAATTTATTTCACGTTTAGAAGAGCAA
>JAYEOD010000265.1:0-2818 GCA_034722575.1 Bacteroidota bacterium
GCTCCATACCCTGTTTAATATCGTATAGGGTTTGGTTATCCTCTTGGCTAATGATGTATTGCGACAGTTGTGCAATTGAAACATCAACTGAGCAAAGTAGCACAATAGCAATTAAAATATTTTTTTTGTTTTTTCATAATTTTTATTTAGTTAGTTTAAAATAATAGTTAGACCTATATAGTATTATCCCGGAAATATCAAAAAGTCATACAAAAAACAAAAAAAAACATAAAACAATGATCTATTTTTTTTACAGACAGTAAACATAAAATTAAAAATTGATCTTTTTATGGCAAATGTATATTCGCTTGGAAAAACTTACCATTCATAGGGGGTTTAATGTATATTCGTTTTTATTACTTCGGTATTTAATGGTTAGCAATAAATAATTATCAAACCTAAACTGCATAATCATATACTATATAAAAAGCATTATTTGTATATTTGTCAGTTATATCAAATACATGTTAAAAACAGACAATATTTGCGTTAAAAGAGAGTTAATAAAACAACGAATCGACATATAAATTATGAGCCTTAGGCATTTTTTAATCAGTAGAAGTTTATTAAAAAATATGGCAATAGCCATAGGAGTGGTTATAATACTACTGTTCTCTGTCCTTAAAACCTTAGACTACTTTACGTTGCACGGAGAAGAGTTTAGTTTGCCTAATTATTCGGGATTAACGATAGACGAATTAAATGAGTATCATTTAGGAAACGATTTACAGTTTGTTGTTATAGATTCTGTTTTTGACGACACAAAACAAAAAGGAGCAATAATTTCGCAAGACCCGTTCCCTAATGCAAAAGTTAAAAAAGGTCGTAAGGTATATTTAACTGTAATTGCAAAAATGTGTGAGCAAGTAAAAATGCCGAATTTAATAGATTTATCTCTGCGTCAATCGCTATCACTATTAGAGACGCATGGATTAAAAGCGAATAAACTCTCTTATGTTGATGATATTGCAAAAAATGCTGTGCTACAACAGTTATACAACGGACAAATAATTCTTCCGGATAGCTCCATAAACAAAGGATCTAAAATAGATCTTGTTCTTGGCAGGGGAATAGGAAACACAAATATCAAAATCCCATTCTTAATCGGGAAAAAACAAGCAGAAATAAAAACACTACTAAATTTAGCTTCGTTAAATATTGGCGAGCAATATTTTCTCGACAGTCAAGATACATCGGTATTAAGGGTTTACAGCACCACTCCAAAATGCTCGAATCAACAATATACAGAGATGGGGTCTTATATCGATCTATACTACAGAAGCGACGAGACATTTGATTTTCTGGAACACATCAAAAGTCTTGAAACTGACACTATCAAAAATATAGACACCACAAATATTAACAACAATTATTCTGAAGACGATATTATTATAGAATGAGAAAAAAAACATTATATACATTACTTTTCGTAATACTAATGGGCAATATCAATGCTCAGGAAATTCTTAGCGGATTATCTAATAATTCTGTATTACAATCTCAAAATACAAAAACCAAAAAAGCATCGGCAAAGCAATCTAATACGGCTGTTATGCTACCTTTTTCAGATGATTTCTCTTCGGGAGAGGTATATCCAAACTCTTTGTTATGGATAGACCAAGAGGCTTTTATTAATAACGACTATCCTGTAAACCCTGTTTCTATTGGCGTTGCAACACTAGACGCTATTGATAAAAACGGATATATATATGAAGGAGCAAACAGTTTTCCGTTTGAAGCAGATCATCTTACATCACAGTTTATCCGTCTCGACACTATTTTTTCTCCTTCGGTAAGAGCAATAAAAATTTCTGACTCATTATATTTCAGCTTCTATTATCAACCACAAGGACTTGGTAACGACCCACAACAGGGCGACTCTCTTATTCTGGAATTTCTGGCGGTAAACGAAAACGACACTATTTTTATTGAAGCAGACCCGGAAGCAAATCCTCCTGTAGAAGCTGACACAATAATTTTTGAGGCATGGAAAAATGTATGGAGCAGCAAAGGAATAACATTAGAAGATTTTAAAACGAAAACCGGAACAAACTTTAAACAAGTGATGGTTCCTATAACCGACAGTCTGAGATTTTTTAATGATAAATTTCAATTCCGATTCAAAAACTACGCAAGCCTCACCAACAACAGTCAGCTAAGTTGGCAAAGCAATATGGATCAATGGCATATCGACTATGTAAATCTTGATATTAATCGTAGTTACGACGACACTGTATATCGTGATATCACTTTCGTGAATAGCGCTCCATCATTTTTAGAAAAATATGAGTCGATGCCTTACTGGCAATACTCTGCGAATTTTATTGATGAGATGGCAAAAAAGTTTGACATGAAAATCACCAATCTCGATAATACCGCTCATAATGCCACATACAAATATAATGTCTATAACTCTAATGGCAGTTTAATTAAAACTTACGAGCCGGGTATATACACTGTTTCACCATTTATTGAAACAGGGTATCTCGACTACGCCCCGTTTTCGGCACCTCCTGTAAACTTATTTTTACCCATCGGCAACAGCGATTTAATATACACTATAGAACATGTTATTTATGGCGATGCTACACTTATAAATAAGCAAAACGACACGCTTACGCGGATGCAAATATTATCGAACTATTATGCTTACGACGATGGAACAGCAGAAGCCGGCTATGGCTTAACTCCTGCAGGAGCACAACTGGCGTATCGTTTTACTCTTAACGAGCCAGATACATTAAGAGCTGTAAAGATGTTTTTTAACAAAACATGGCACAATGGTAACGAACAATATTTCCGCTTAACTGTTTGGGAC
>JAYEOD010000266.1:0-2813 GCA_034722575.1 Bacteroidota bacterium
TTCCAGCGCTTGCAGTCTCTTTCTGGCTTCGGCTGTTAGCGACGTTAGAGGAGGAGAGAGTAGATAGCAAAAGGCTTGTTTGTTAGAGCGCCCAACGCGTCCGCGAAGTTGATGCAAATCGCTTAGCCCATAATTTTGAGCATCGTTTATAAGAATTGTATTTGCATTAGGAATGTCTAACCCCGATTCTATTATTGTGGTAGCAACTAAAATATCGTATTCTCCCTCGATAAAATCCAGCATTATTTTTTCTAATTCTGCGCCGCTCATCTGGCCATGACCGATAGCAATTCTGGCATCAGGAACAAACCGGCTTATTATTCCTGCTACATCGGTGATATTTTGCACTCTGTTATGAACAAAATATACCTGTCCGTTTCGCGAGAGTTCGTAGTGGATGGCATCGCGAATAGCCTCTTCGCTAAACGAAATTATTTCTGTTTGCACAGAATTACGGTTTGGGGGCGGTGTGTTTATAATAGATAAGTCTCGTGCTCCCATCAGCGAAAACTGTAGTGTTCGTGGAATTGGCGTGGCAGTTAGTGTTAACGTATCTACGTTGGTACGAAATTGTTTTAGTTTTTCTTTTATGCTAACACCAAATTTCTGTTCCTCATCAATAATTAGTAGTCCAATATCTTTAAAAACAATATCCTTGCTAACAATACGATGAGTTCCTATTAGGATATCTATTTTACCCTCTTTTAGTTTTTTTAAGGTCTCTTTGGTTTGTTTTGCTGTTTTAAAGCGGTTTACATAGTCAACCGTACAAGGAAAATCTTTTAATCTGTTGCGGAATGTTTTATAATGTTGCAGTGCCAAAATGGTTGTCGGAACTAAAATGGCCACTTGTTTATTATCGGCAACAGCTTTAAAAGCAGCGCGAATTGCAATTTCTGTTTTCCCAAAACCTACATCTCCACAAACCAGTCTGTCCATTGGAAATGGTTTTTCCATATCCTCTTTTGTTGATATTGTGGCAGATAACTGATCGGGAGTGTCTTCGTAAATAAATGAAGACTCTAATTCATGTTGTAAGTACGAGTCGGCGCTATATGTAAATCCTTGACTTGCTTTGCGTTTTGCGTAAAGAGCTATTAAATCTTTGGCAATATCTTTTACCTTGCTTTTTGTTTTGGTTTTTACTTTGCTCCATACATTAGATCCTAAACGGTGTAGTTTTGGCTCGGTGCCTTCTTTTCCGGTATATTTCGATATACGATGCAGAGAGTGGATACTTACATAAAGCAAATCGCCATTAGAATATATCAACCGAATAGCCTCTTGTAGTTTTCCGTTATTATTAATTTTTTCCAGTCCGTCGAATTGTCCAATACCATGATCGATATGGGTTACATAATCACCGGGTTGTAAATTGTAGAGCTCCTTTATTGTTACTGCTTGTTTGTTTTTAAACGAATCGCGAAGATGAAAGCGGTGGTGTCGTTCAAAAATTTGATGATTGGTATAAATTGCCACATTAATATCATTATCAATAAATCCTTCGTGAATAGAGATATTTACCGGTTGATATGATATTGTGCCATGTCCTTGAAATTTCATATCCTCGAAAATAGCTCGTAATCTGTCTAACTGTTTTGTGTTACCCGAAAACAAAAGGTTTTGAATGCCATTAGCAGAGTTAGTGTTTAGATTTTCGGACAGTAGCTCAAAGTTTTTATGAAAAGTGGGTTGTGGCCGGGTGTTAAATTCTACTGTTAAAGAGTAGTTTTCTAAAACCGCTTTATTGAATTCTATTAATTTATGAGTTAAGATTTTTTTGTAAAACTCCTCCCCATCAGTAAACAGTTCCGAAGGAGGAAGATGTTTTACCTCTCCGGAAATAGCAGAGTAGGCTTTTTGGGCTTTTTCAAACTCTCGGATCAGTACATCATTGATAAACTGTAGATTCATGGTCCAAAAAATTGTGGAACCGGGAAGGTAGTTTAAAAACGAAGATCTATTTTCTTTTAAAGTACGATCTTGAATATTGGGGATTATGGAGAGCCCTTTTAATTTATTGATAGTGAGTTGCGATGCAATATCAAATGTTCTGATAGACTCTACTTCATCACCAAAAAACTCTATCCGATAAGGGTTTTCGTTGCCGAAAGAAAAAACATCAACAATACCACCGCGTATCGAGAACTGTCCGGGCTCAGTAACAAAATCTACTCTATCGAAATTATATTCCGATAACAGGTCGGTAACAAAATCTACACCTAACTCATCACCCGATTCAATTTTAAGAGTGTTTTGTTTCAGATATCTTTTACTGATAACTTTTTCGCTTAAAGCTTCGGGATATGTTACAATATATAGCTTTCGCGATGAGCTGTTGATTTTTTTTAATACCTCGGTGCGTGAAAGTACATTTACATTATCGGTTTTTTCTATTTCGTAAGGTCTTTTGTACGAAGTAGGGTAGAAAAGTATTTTTCTCTTTTCGGATGGGAGTTCTCGTTCGTTAAAAAGGTTTTGCAAGTCGTTATAAAAAAACGCTGCCTCTTCTTTATCCTGTACAATAAAAACATTTATCGAAGAAGCTTTATTAAAAAGAGCACCGGCAATTAATGCTATAGAAGAGCCTTTTGCTCCTTTTAATAGTATTTTTGCGTTATTATCTTTAAGCCCTTCTTGTATATCAATTACCCCAGGATGATTATGATATAGCTCTAATACTTTTTTTAAATCCAAACTAAAATAATTTTTGTTGTTTACCTGATAAATATACAGTTATAACCTCTGTTTAATGATTATCAGGTTTTAGTTGGGCAAAAGTACAAAATATTTTGTACGGCATGTTGTGTGAT
>JAYEOD010000267.1:0-2798 GCA_034722575.1 Bacteroidota bacterium
TATTTAAATATACGTGCTGCCAACTAACAGGAAACTTAGCTTTAAGAGTAAGAGCAGACTTCCTATACTCTACTTCCGTTTGTAGAAAAGCATTAGTATGGTTACCATCCATATTATTAGAAAAATCGAGAGCTGCTTTATCCTCCTCATTTTGCTGTGTGATAAAAATATTACTCTCTAATGTTTGTTGACGATACGATACGCCAATTCGAGGAGTAAAAACCAACTTTTTCCAACTCAACACAAAATTAGCTGAGTGATTTGCGTAAAAACGTTTCAAATCGACTTGCTGTTCCATTTTATCATACGGAACAGCTTGGTTTAACACTCCTTGAAACTGACCGGGATTTACTTCTAAACTATGCGGACTGTTATCGTATGAGATGTATGAATTAAACTCCACAAGATGCTTACCAATTGAATTTACCGATCGCAATTCGTTTGAAACAGCCTTTAATGGACTTTTCAACGATTGTTTAATCTCTTCTCCTCCGGCACAAACCTCTCCTCTTTTACTATTCCAATGCGACTGTATCTTCAACTCATTATTCAGGTAGTTCTTCTTAACATTTCTACTTAGCGTAAACTTACTATACAAATAGTTATCGTGAATTTGATTATTAAAATCTTCAGTAAACACAAGAGTATCTACCGGAGAGTATATAGTACGCTGTAGCGATGCCTGCTGCTGTTGTTTGTCGTTTATATAATAAAAGTTGACCCGCAACCGGTAATCGCGACCGAGACGTTGCAACCCATTAAAATTCAGCAAGTGTATATTATTATCCAGATAACGACTCCGATCAATATCAGGTAAGTTTACAGATTGTATGCTCAGCATACCGGGGTTTTCTTGCGGGCGCTCTGCACTATTCAAAAAATCTTGCAAGGCATATACCTTTAGCTGTTGCGACACATCATTACCTGTATTGTTGGTCTGATATGACGACACTACCTGAAAACCTTTAGTAAACGTCATTGGAGTAATATTTACATCTCTAAGAAAAGGCGAAAACCCACCACCCAACTTAGCCGTACCAGTAGTAGTAATATTGCGCTTAAGCTTTAAATTTAAAGAGGCTTGGTGTGATGCAACCCGCTCTTCGAGAATACGCAGAGGCTGGTGGTTCTCTAATATTTCAACAGTACTGACAGAGCTTTGAGGCAAATTTTTACTCACCACTACATAACGACCATCCATCAGGTCGAGTCCTTCCACATAAAACTTTTTAATAGAGACTCCCTGATAAAGAATTCGTCCGCCAGGCTCTACCTCAATACCCGGCATACGGCGCAAAACATCCTCTATTCCCCTATCTTCTTTTCCTGCAAACGAACTAACCAAATAGCTGATAGTATCACCAAATTGCCTTATAGGAGAAGCTTTTACAGTAACGCCCTCAATCTCTTGAATACCCGGCTCCAATTCGAAATGCAATTGCTGTGAATTATTAGCAATGCGGCGTTTCTGATTAATAAATTGTATTGAGCTGACTTTAATATCCAGACTATCGGAAGGTATATTCACCTTTGTTTTAAAAGAACCTTTATCATCACTTACACCAAAGGCGACAAGCATATCGCTATCAGGTTTATAAATCATTATATTAATTCTCGACAAAGCATTATTATTACCATCAGTAATATCACCTTCTAGTATGGCTTGTCCCAAAATATTTTGAGAAAAAAATATAGTAAAAAATAGCATTATTACATATCTCATATAATGAGCTTAATATATTCTTACTAATCGCGTTTCAGTTCTAACGGATTATTACGCCTAGACATCGTTTTTAACAACCTCTGCTGTATCTCATTAGCAAGACCCGCTTCTTTTGCTCTACTTACAATATCATTTCTAAAATCATCTTTTGCACGAAACAGGCTCTGTTTTGTAGCTTCAACAAAGTCAAATTCTTCAATATCAATCATTAAATTATAATTTGGTTTTTCTATAGCAATAAATTCAAATACATAATGATTACGAGTATCGTGAATATTTAGTATCAACCCCGGCAATCCATTGAACTTATAAGGACCATCGCTATATGATATCTCAGAGGTGAACCATGCCACCCAGCTTCTACCACCAAAATCGCAAGTAGCCTTTTGTACTTTATAACCTTCTATTGTAGTAGTATCTCCGGTTAGTTGCCAATTAAACTGATTAAGCTCCTCCTTACACTTAAATGTTGACGGAATTACATGCTCTATATGAATAATTTTTCCTTTCGGATAATTTTTTAAAATTCTATACAACACTCTTGGGAATGGTCTGTGCCGATCTGCTGCAAATTCCTGAAATTCTGCGACATTTGAAATTTGCCTCATAACCGTGTCGGAACTATACATCTCACTACTTAAAAACTTGCTTGTGTTTTCACCCAAAAAAAGATACATATCCGACTGACTATGAAAATCAGATAAAGAATCTAATTGATATTTTAAGGAATATGTAACAATATATTCAGCAGGTTCAATATTAGTAATAATATAATCGAAACGAAATTGAGCGGAAGATGATAGGGCAAATGTTAATAACAATAGTAAAATGATGTTTTTCATTGTTTAGTGGTTTATTAGTTAATCACTTTTTTTGACGCACCGCCAATTGATTACATAATTATTCAAATAAACTCTATTGACACAACTAATCTCGTTTCAGTTCAAGAGGATTATTACGCCTAGACATTTTTTTTACCAATTTCTGTTGCACCTCACTGCCAAGCCCCGCTTCTTTTGCTCTACCTACAATATCATTTCTAAAATTATCTTTTGCGCGAAACAGACTCCATTTT
>JAYEOD010000268.1:0-14239 GCA_034722575.1 Bacteroidota bacterium
AACTTATTTTTAACATTCATAACAACCTCTCCATAATAATCAAATGCGGGGCTTAATTTAAAATCCTCTTCGGGTTTTATGTGTACCGAAGCTATAGTTGTGCATGAAGTATCAACATGAATATCATCGAAAAAAATTTTCTGTTCTTCGCCTGTTACATCTTTATAATTATAATACGCTGTAGCGCGATATTTATTCCTAGAAGCAATATCCAAAACAGCATCAAATAATTGGAAATATTTATTTTCAACATCAGCAAGAATTTCAGCGTTATAAAGTGTTTTCATAGAAGCATTTTTCTCTATTGTCAGCATCTCCTGATCGGGAAAAACAGCTATATCGGCTACTTTAATATATTTCACATTATTAGCCTTAATAATATTATCGCTCAGATCGTATTTTGCACTAAAGCTATAAAACTTCAAAGAGTCCTGTTCGGGATGTATCGAAATAAACTCTGCACCACGCAAATCCACATCAACAAGTTCTATATTCGAAAGCGTATCAATACCTTCGATACCATTAAGATGACCTTTAGAAAGCTCTATTTTATCTTCATCGATAAACCACTGAAGATTATCGAGATAAGATATATATTTATTAATAGGGAATTCGATTTTACTACCCAGCTCATTTTGAGAAAACTCTCCTTTTCTCTTCACCAAATCTATTGATGTTTTATAATTCTCAACCTTTACTGCCAACGAATTTCTATCCGGAGAGAGTATATTTATATCACTTGTATCGGCAAAAAAAGAGGTATTATGAAATTGAAATGTCCCCGATCCAATCGAAGCCAAATCAATTGATGTTACACCTTCTCCTTTTAACGCAGTAGGAGTTAAAGAGAGACTCCCCTTTAGAGTAACCTCTTCGTTATACATCTGAAAAGGGAAAACAGGATCAAAAATATCAAGAGAATCACTAGCCGGGACCCAATGCGAGGAGACCGTATCAACGGAGACATCAGGATATTCAACTCCTGCAACCTGCCCTTTTAATTCAAAAGAATACAAACGAGCATTCATACTGTCGGGATAAAAAATAATATCATCCGACATTGATGTCGATGTTAAATAGGTATATTCACCTTTTCCTTTCAGCCCTTCATAACTCAAATCAATACTATTATTATATTCACCTTTTCCCGAATAAATAGAAATCCCACTATCTACTTCAGTCACAAAACCCAAAGAATAATCTTGTCGGATTATTAATGGCTTATCAATATCGGGAAAGATATTCGACTGAAAATATCCTTCAAAAGAGAGTGCTTTAGGCGTAAAGTTATCAAGACTGTCAACAACAAAAGGGCTTATATTATACACAAACCGTTGGCGATCATACACTCCGGGACAGACAGAATTATTATCATAATAAACATACGAAATACTTTCGCTATTAAAAATAGGATATTCCGAGGTTTTCTTTCTTCCTGATTTATTTTTTTGTTTATCAATAACAATATTCCCTGACAGATTTTCCAATACCGAGCAAACCGGTATCATAAAATACTTTCCTAATTTATCAGGCTTAAAACTCTGCACTGCAAATTGCATGGAATCTATCTTAGGAAGATTAATTACAAAATCCTCATAACTAAAAAATCCGCTATCGGCAAAAAAGTCGAAATTCCCAGCTCTAATAGCACCTGAGAATAAAAAGCTACGATTCTTTTTCATTAACAGCTCCTTATTTTTGGGATATATAGCTACCTTTTTTGTTTTACTAAGAATAATAACAGGCACACCTTTTATTCTTAAATCATTATTTTTAAGATTCAATACCGCATTACTCTCACCACTCACTTGCGACACAAAACGAAGGTAGTCGTAATCGACCATTCCGAATTTAGCCATTAAAAAGTCGAACATACGCTGCTTTATAACAACAACTTTTGTTTTAGAATCATACACCACAAATCCCCGTGAAGCCAATTTCAAAAGCATCATTTCTACCTGATACAGAGGTTTGTGCATATATTCCCGCAGAGCATCAATATTAAATTTCTTACTATCTATTTGTCTAGAAAAATTACTAAGCAGCTGCAAAGGGTGAACAGGATTTATACCTTGCAAGTTATTGTATCTCTCTTCAGAATAGTAATTAAATGATTCGAAACTTGCCTGTCTGACTTTATCCATTCCCATTATATCATTAAACTCAATAATAGGATCCCCAATTTTCCATGCCAATCCATGACAATACATATCAATATTATGATACGAATTAAAATATGGAAGCAGTGTATTATTACCGTCCATCATTAAGTTAAACTTACGATCGTGAGGTGTATATTCAAAAAATAAATCTGGATGATAAATAGAATCATTCTCCAGATAAATTGAGACAGAAGCACTTTTTGACATCAATTTATCATCACGAAAAACAAACCTATTTGCCGATACCGTAACAGATTTACTATCGTTATTTGAAAAGAGGAGAAGCGCTTGGCGAAACACATCTCCACTACCAATTATTTCATCACCCTCTACAGAGAATCCTCCACTAAAATCCACTCCCTCGAAAAAATCATCAATAAATATAGTTTTTTCGTAAGAGTCGAATTTCGGATAACTAATATACTTTTTATTTTTATAAACTTTTATTTTCTCCTCAACACGCCCTATAAGCGGTTCTTTAAAGAGCTTTCCATAATAAAAATTTACCGAGTCGATAACATAATCCGACTCATGTATGTCTATTTGATATTTATTTATTTTCGCATGAATTTCTTCTCTATCATATCCTCCACGCTCCCAATTAATATCGCCCCCAGCACCAAACCACTTTAAAATAGTAGGATAATATTTTGCATTGGTATTATATATTATAGAGCTATCTTTTTTTGTAAAACCTATTAAGTCGGCCTTACTAAATTTAAAAAATGGTAAACTATCATATCCAAACGAATAATCCTCATACCTAACTTTCCATGAGATATTATTAGACTTGTATAATTTTTTCTGTAAAAAGAAGAGGTGATTTCTGGAAATAAAATTATTTACCTCTTTATTATCTTTTGCTGAACACAAGGAAGCTACAGCCCTATTGTATCGTGCAAAAACAGAATCTTGCTTTGTATCGATAAGTTTTATTATAGAAATAAAATATTGATACTGCTTAGGGTAAAAATAGACTTTAGATTTTTCTAAAACTTTGGTTGTAGAATATATCGCCTGACGTTGTTGCTCGGTAATATTTCCTTCAAACCAAAATTGTGTAAAACACTCGGCAAATCCTTCAATTTTATTTGCATATCTTTTTTGCAGATCATCGATTTCAGATACCACATGCGAATGAAAAGATATTGAATCATATTTAATAACCTCACTCTCTTGCGAAAAGAGTAAACCTGAAATAAATACTAACAAGACAACCAAAAAACTTTTCATAAAACAGGAATAATAATATACAAAAATTAAAAACCGTAAAAGTGCTAAACTATAACAAAACGGATATAGTACATAAGCACCTTTACGGTATCATGTCAAATAATACGACAAAAATAATCTATCTCTTTATAAAACTAACAGCTACCCAGTCGTTTTTATTTCTAAATTCAACATAATCAAAACCGCATCTATCAGCTTCTTTACGAATATCAACAATATCGTGTTTGTAAAAGCCGCTCAAAAACAGAGTCCCCCCCGAGTGAATAACTTTACTATAATCAGCAATATCATTTAATAATATATTCTTATTAATATTTGCAATAAAGATATCATACGATTTTTCGGGAATATTAGTAGCATCACCATGTATTACAACAATCTTCTCACATGAATTTTTCTTCACATTTTCGACCGTATTTCGGTAAGCCCAAACATCATTATCAATAGCCACAATATCGGCAGCACCTTTTAGCTCGGCCAAAACAGCCAGCACACCGGTTCCACACCCCATATCCATAACTACTTTTCCGCTACAATCTGCGTCAAGCAAATACTCAATCATCAACGCTGTTGTTTCGTGATGAGCAGTACCAAACGACATTTGAGGCTCTATCAATATCTGATAATCAACATCATTTCTTTCGGGATGAAAAGGAGCTCTAATATAACATTTATCGGCAATAGTAACAGGATCGTAATTACTTTCCCATACAGCATTCCAATTCCGGTCTTCTAATTTCGAGTATTCGAATGATATCTCAAACAAATCGGAAGATACTATATCAAGAGTTTTTACTTTCTCAAAATCAAAATCCTCTTCCTTAATATAAGCCAAAATTCCGCTATCAGATTCGGCAAAACTCTCAAACCCTATTTCTGCCAACTGTGCAGTAATAATATCAGCAGTCGGCTCCTGAGGAAACAGGTTACACTGTAATTCAATATACGCCACAATTTATTTTTTAATTATTATCATCGGTTGGTAAAGCAGCTACAATTTTCAAAAATCCTTTAGCATCGAGCGAAGCACCACCTATCAAGCCACCATCAACATCTGGTTTACCAAAAATTTCAACCGCATTATCAGGTTTTACGCTACCACCATATACAATAGTAACACTATCAGCCAGTTCATTATTATATTTCACAGAAATTAAATTACGAATAAAAGCGTGCATTTCCTGAGCTTGCTCCGGAGAAGCTGTTTCGCCGGTTCCAATAGCCCAGATAGGCTCGTAAGCAATAACAACGTTTATTAATTCCGATTTATCGAGATGAAATAACCCCTCTTCAATTTGACCTCTTACAACATCAAAATGCTTTTCATCCTTACGGGCTTCTAATTGCTCACCACAGCAAAAAATAGGATTTATGCTATTTTTTATAGCCATATCAACCTTTCTTGCTACAACTTCATCATCTTCATTAAAATGCATACGACGTTCAGAGTGACCAATAATTGCAAAATTAGTCTCTAACGATCTTACCATTTGAGCAGATATCTCTCCTGTATAAGCGCCCTCTTCATGTTCACTTATATCTTGAACACCAACATAAAAAGGATGTTCTTGCGAAAGATCAACAGTCATTTCAGTAAATAAAAATGGAGGACAAAGAACAACTTCTTTTCCTTCAATTCCCATTTCCCTTAAACCTGTACCAATTTCTACAATAAGATTTTCTGCGTCATCAAAAGTCTTATTCATTTTCCAGTTTCCTGCTACAATTTTTTTTCTCATAATTACAAAACACTCTTTTAAATTTAATTCTTTTACAAAATTAATACTTTATTTTTCAAACACATCCTCTTGATGCAATTCTTTTTTTGTTGGTATGTCATTATGGTGCCATTTTTTTATTACGACACCATTTTTCAATAATATCACCCCCGGATTTGAGCGCACCATCGATTTTAAAATTATATCATCGGCTTGATAAACCGACATATCAACATTGTACTTATTTTTAAAGTCGGCTATTTCATCCTCCAACGAACTTGTTATCACAACAAAATCAACTTCGTCCTCAAAATCCGCCCACAGATTCACAATCTTTTTTAAACCAGATTTATTAGCACTATTAAACTCGTTAACAACAATAAAAAACTGATAATTTTGATTCTCCAATATCTCAGATGTCAAATCATCGCCATATTCATTAACAATTTGCAAGTCGTGAACACGATTAACAGCAGAATAATCTATCTTTTGACAAACAAATTCCCAATTACTCATCCACACAGAATCCTGCCATGGCAATTTCTCCGACAGATAATTTTTTTTCTCACCGGTTGTTTTATCCTCATACACCAAATAACACACAGGTTCACCTTGATCATCAGGAGACATATCTTTTCCCTCTTCCCAATTTCTATAATCTATTATAGGGAGATGATTATATGAATAGACAGACATTACCACAAACAAAAAAATCAATCCAACAGAGTTAATCTCTTTCAATCCATATACCCTATTCCATTTTACATCTTTCCACTTTAGAAACACTATTAATGTTGGAACAAGAAGAAAAATATTTTTATAAAAAGTTTGCCAATTAGTTAACTTAATTGCTTCACCAAAACACCCACAATCGGGTACCGGATTATAAAGAGCGTCAAACAATGTTATTATAGTAAAAAAGCTCATCATCAATAATAAAAGCCACGATGACACCTTCATTCGAACCCTAAAAACCAAAAACACTCCAAGTCCAAACTCTATTGCAATAAGAATAAAAGAGAGTATCAAAGCAAAAGGAATTGCCCACTGAAAATCATAAGCAATAAAATAATCTTCAATTTTATACATTGTTCCTAATGGATCGACACCTTTTACAAAACCCGAGAAGATAAAAACTATTCCAACAAAAATTCTACTAACTTTATTCAATACCTTCATTATCTATTTCTGTTTTGCTTCATCAATTTTAATTAATGCAAAAATTGCATAATTAATAATATCACTATAATTAGCATCAAGACCTTCAGAGACCACTGTTTTTCCTTTATTATCTTCAATTTGTTTTACACGAAGTAATTTCATTAAAATAATATCTGTAAAAGAACTAATTCTCATATTTCTCCATGCCTCATCGTAATCGTGATTTTTATCCTTCATCAAATCAACAACAGCAGTAATATGTTTTTTATATAACCCTACTATTTCATCCGCAGAAGAGGTCGTCTCTTTTGAAGCGCCTAATTCTAATTGAATTAGAGCCATAACAGAGTAATTTATTATCCCAACAAATTCAGTTTCTATTCCGTCTTCAACTTTTTGAATTCCTTTTTCCTGAATACTTCTAATTCTATTTGCCTTAATATATATTTGGTCTGTTAAAGAGGTTACACGCAATATCCTCCATGCCAAGCCATAATCTCTCACTTTAGCAGAGAAAATAGTCTCACACTCCCCTATAACAATATCAAATTGTTGTAATGTTTTTTCATTCATATTTTTTGTTATTATATATTTTCTCTATATTAGAAGAAAATTTTTTGTAAAATTACACAAATTTAATCAAGAGAAAAAAACATGAGAAAGAATATACTAAATTTAAGAGAGCCAATAGTAATGGGAATATTAAACCTAACACCAGATTCGTTTTATGATGGTGGTAGTTTCAACAATGAAGAGCAATGGATAAAACGAGCCGAACAAATTGTTAACGAAGGAGGTGATGTTATTGATTTAGGAGCAGTTTCTACTCGTCCGGGAGCAAAAGAAATTTCTGTTAAAGAAGAAGAAGAGAGATTACTGCCTGCTTTAGAAATAATCAGAAAAAAGTTTCCTGATATCCTTATTTCTGTTGACACCTATCGTGCCGACATTGCTAGAAAAGCAGTAAATCTGGGAGCTGATATCATCAATGATATCTCGGCAGGAACAATGGATGCGGATATGCCAAAAACCATCAGCGAATTAAAGGTGCCTTATATTTTAATGCACATGCAAGGTAAGCCCAAAAACATGCAGGATTCACCATTATATAATGATGTTGTTGATGACATTATCAACTATTTCCGCAACAGAATAACTGTTTTTAATAAATTTGGTTTTGACGATATTATACTAGACCCCGGCTTTGGTTTTGGTAAAACTATCAGTAACAACTACCACATCCTAAAAAAATTACGTTCGTTTAGCACATTCGGATATCCTTTATTAGTTGGTTTATCCAGAAAATCTATGATAACAAAAGTGCTACATAACAAATCAAAAGATGCACTTAACGGCACTACCGTACTAAATACAGTAGCGATAAAAAATGGTGCCAATATACTAAGGGTACACGATGTAAAAGAAGCTGTTGAAACTATTGCATTAGTAAGTTTAACCGAATAACAATTAATAAAATTAAAAATCTATAAAGTCACCAACGAAAACTGCAATCTATCCATAAGTCACGGTGTGACTTCTTAATAATCTGCATTTTGTAACAATAACTAATCACCTTTTTCAAACTTAGTCACACCGTGACTATCTACAGATTAATTGGTTACTTGCGGATTTAAGGTTATAATTAATATTTTACAGATGTTTCTGATAGGATATTATATCTTTGCAGAGTAATACCATCTAGCATAATAATTTTTTATGCAGATGGCATAATTTAAAATTATGTTCGATATTTTAACAACAGGCTTTATAAATATACGGTTATTAGATATTATTGATATAATATTAGTAGCAATACTATTGTATCAAATCTATAATCTTTTAAAAGGGACTTCGGCAATAAATATATTTATTGGGATATTGGCGTTAATACTTATTTGGCGTCTGGTATCGGCATTAGAGATGGAACTTTTAAGCAAAATACTGGGAGGGTTTATTAGTGTAGGCTTTATTGCTTTAATAATTGTTTTTCAACCCGAGATACGACGTTTCCTTCTTTTATTGGGCACTGCCAATGTCATCAATCAATTACAATCGACACTATTTTTTGGTAAAATTAAACTTTCAGAGACACAAAAATTATCAATAGATCCTATTGTTAATGCGTGCGAAGAGATGTCTAAAACCAACACAGGTGCGTTAATTATCTTAACAAAGAAGAACAAGTTACAACAATTAATAGATACGGGAGAGAAAATAGAATCTTTAATTTCCGGAGTTCTTATCGAGAATATCTTTTACAAAAATTCTCCTTTACACGATGGGGCTATTATTATTCATAAAAACAAAATTCGAGCTGCTCGTTGTGTTCTTCCAATAACAAAAAACGAAAATTTTCCACCGGATTATGGCTTACGACATCGCGCAGCTGCCGGGGTTTCGGAGCAATCGGATGCTATAGCCATTATTGTTTCTGAACAAACAGGAAAAATCTCTTACGCAAAAGGGGGATCATTACATATTCATCTGACACCTGTTCAACTAAAAAAGTTTCTTCTTGATGAATACAAGGAGTAATTCCGGAATAGGTTAATAAGTACCTACCTATCCCGAAATAATTCTATTTCTCGTTATTTTTTCTTTCAAATTCACGAATCACCTCTTCGGGTGTTTTACCAAGATATTGAATTGTCATACGTACATCACCGGCAAAAGCATGATTTGGATATTTTTGTAAAAACTCTTCATAATAAGACTTTGCTTTACCAAGATTCCCGAAAAAATTCTCCTCAATATATCCTTTTAAAAAAAGACAATGCGGCACTTTTTCAAAAGAAGGATGTTTTTCCAAGATACTATTTAAAAGAGTCATTGCCTCTGTATGATAACCTGTTGATAAAGAGATATCGGCAGCGCGGAACAGATAATACGGTGTAACAGAATCATTTGGAAACATCTCTCCATATGTTTGATAATTTTCAACAAGCTCTTTTAATGTTTGTTGATTATCACGTACAACACTAATGTCGCTAATTATAGCTTCTTTATGATCTATCTCTTCTATCAAAGCCTCTTTAGAAGTCCCGGCACAAGAAGCAATAAATATTGAAACAACTAATAAGACAAATAAATAAGTACTTTTCCTCATCATGATACAGTTTTTTTTATTTTTTACCTTTTCTGCTTTTTTGAAATATCATCTTGTAATCTACATCAACTCTTCCGTTTATAATATCAGACAATTTTCTTCTCAAAAGAGTTCTCTTCATACTCGAAAGTCTATCAACAAAAACAATCCCTTGAATATGGTCATATTCATGTTGTATTATTCTGGCAAAAACACCATCATACCACTCATCACGAAACTCCCAATTCTCGTCATAATACTGAATATGAACTCTTTTCTTACGAGAAACATCCTCATTAATTTTAGGAATACTCAAACAGCCCTCTGAAAAAAACCACTCTTCACCTTCCTCTTCAATCATCTTAGCATTAAAAAAGACTTTCTTTTTCTCCTTCACATCAGGAATTTCATCCTCATACGGTGTTGCATCAATAACAAAAAGACGAATCGATCTATTTATTTGAGGAGCAGCTAAACCCACCCCTACAGTATGATACATTGTATCCCACATATCACTAATCAACTCATCTAACTGAGGATAATCCTTATCAATTTCTTCGGCAACTTTTTTTAACACCGGATGCCCATATGCTGTAACTGGTAATATCATTATATCCTTTTAAATTAAATTATTTTCTTTCATCATTAAAAACGATTGCAAAATCAAAGTAGCACTAATAGTATCTACAAGTTTTTTATTTCGTCGTGCTTTTTTTCCTATACCGGAATCTATCATAGTTTGAAAAGCCATTTTTGAAGTAAACCTCTCATCCATGCGATATATTGCCTTACCGGGACACATCTTTTTCAATCGACCCATAAATGGTTTAATATACTTTATTGACTCAGAATCAGTATAATCCATCTGTTTTGGCTCACCAATAACAAATCCCTCTACATCTTCTCGCTTACAATAATCCTCTAAAAACCCCACCAAACCTTTAGTAGGAACAGTTTTTAATCCATTAGCAATTAGTTGCAACTCATCTGTTACAGCCAATCCCGACTTTACTCTTCCGTAATCAATAGCAATAATTCTAGCCATCCTATAATTTTTATTTTGCAAAAATAAAGAGAATTAATCAAAGATAATACTTTATCATACTAAAATTATTTATAATTTTGAAATTTAAAATAGGCAGTAACATATATGAAGAAATTAATTAGTGCAATAGAAGCGGCATGGGACAACCGTTCTCTATTGGAGAACCTTGAAACACAGATTCATATAAGACATGCTATAAACATGTTAGATAAAGGAGAGATTAGAATTGCCGAAAAAACAGACAATAAATGGACTATTAATCAATGGGTTAAAAAGGCAGTAGTTTTATACTTTCCTATTCAAAAAATGAAAATTATTGAAGCAAATCCTTTTGAATTTCATGATAAGATAGATCTGAAAAAAAAATATGATGAGTTAGGAGTAAGAGTTGTACCTCATGCTGTAGCTCGTTATGGTTCGTTTTTAGCAAGAGGCGTAGTATTAATGCCTTCGTACGTAAACATTGGAGCATATGTAGATAGTGGCACTATGGTTGACACATGGGCTACGGTAGGATCGTGTGCTCAAATAGGAAAAAACGTGCATCTTAGCGGTGGAGTTGGTATTGGAGGAGTATTAGAACCTTTACAAGCCGCACCGGTAATTATAGAAGATGGAGCATTTATTGGCTCTAGAAGTATTATTGTAGAAGGTGCTATTGTAGAAAAAGAGGCTGTTTTAGGAGCTAATGTAGTAATAACAAATTCCACTAAAGTAATTGACGTTACACAAGCGGAACCAATTGAATATAAGGGACGAGTGCCTGCTCGCTCGGTAGTAATTCCGGGATCATACACAAAAAAATTTCCTGCAGGAGAGTACCAAGTGCCATGCGCATTAATTATTGGCAAAAGAAAACAATCAACTGATTTAAAAACATCATTAAACCAAGCTTTACGCGATTACGACGTAGTAGTATAACATTTTGAAAAAGATATTAATAATACAAACCGCATCAATAGGCGATGTAATACTCGCCACCCCGATAGTAGAAAAAATTCATTTCCACTATCCTAAAGCACGTATCGATTTTTTAGCAAAAGACGGTTGTCAGAGCGTGCTACTTCAGCATCCGAAAATAAAATGGGTATTAGTGTGGGACAAAAAACACGATAAATACAAAAATCTTTGGGAGTTAATAAAATATTTCAGGGAAGGGAAATACGACCTTGTTATTAACCTACAACGCTTTTTATCTACAGGACTTATCACAACTTTTTCAGGAGCAAAAAGGACTATTGGTTTTAGCAAAAACCCAATGAGTATTTTCTTCTCGAAAAGAGTGAAACACATAATTGGCGAAAAGGATAAATATATTCACGAAGTAGAAAGAAATTTATCGCTGGTAAGTGAATTTTCTGACAATAACACATACCGACCTAAATTATATCCGTCGAAAAAAGCTTTTGCCAAAGTATCGCAATACAAAACAAATAAATATATCTGTATTGCGCCTGCATCGCTATGGTTCACAAAACAATTTCCCGAAGAGCGATGGATAGAGTTTATAAATACCGTTCCGAAAGATTACTACATCTATTTATTAGGAGCAAAAAATGATTCGGAGCTATGTAACCGATTAATGAAAAATAGCAAGTACGAAAATATTCTTAACCTTGCGGGGAAGATGAATTTATTGGAATCAGCAGCACTTATGAAAGACGCTCATATGAATTATGTTAACGACTCGGCTCCGCTTCATTTAGCTACATCGGTAAATGCAAAAGTAACAGCAATTTTCTGCTCTACTGTTCCGGAATTTGGTTTTGGTCCGTTATCGGATGACTACAAAATTATTGAAGTACGAAAAAATTTAGAATGCCGTCCGTGTGGCTTGCATGGCCATGTAACATGTCCTAAAAACCATTTCGATTGTGCCTATAAAATAGATATTAAAGAACTTACAAATAGATTATAGATGAGCGAAAAGAGACTTAAAGTTGAGGTTGATAAAGCATTAGAATATCTTAAACAAGGCAAAACAATTTTATATCCTACAGATACTGTATGGGGAGTAGGATGTGATGCCACAAATGCAAAAGCCGTTAAAAACATCTATAGTCTAAAAAGAAGAAACGAAGCAAAAAGCTTAATAATATTAGTGGATAGCATCGAAATGTTAAAAAAATATATTGCTAAACAACCCGATTCTATTTATCAGTTAGCTGATACGTTAGACAACCCCACTACAATAATATATCCCAGAGCTAAAAATTTAGCAAACAATGCAATTGCCAACGATGGCTCTATTGCTATCAGAATTGTTAAAGAAGAATTTTGTAAGCAGCTTATCAAAAAATTTGGTAAACCAATAACATCCTCTTCCGCAAATATATCAGGCGATAAAACCCCGCTACTGTTTCGCAAAATCCTTCCCGATGTAATAAAAAAAGTCGATCATATTGTTGATTGGAATAGAGATGAAATTTCCGACATAAAACCATCTACTATAATACGCGCTAACGAAGATGGTTCATTCGAGATTATTAGAGAATAAAAAAAATCGCACAAAGTAATTTCTACTCTGTGCAGTTTTTAAAATAAATAATAATAATAATAATAATCAATTTCTACTTCTCTATAATTTCAAATTCATTAGAGACTAAATTAGATACAGGAATTATCCATTTAGACTTTTCACCTTTTAAAGTAATATGCATTCTATCAATTTTTTCTATTGCCCAACGCTTATCTTTATAAATAATATCTTGACCTACATGATAGTTATTTCTACTATACATAGCAGATAATATATTTTTAAACACATCTTTTGAAGAAATTGCAAAAGAAATTGTAAAAGCAAAGACAATAGCAGCAATGATAACAGTAATATTTGAAGTAATAATTGTTGTATCAACACCAGCTTGATCTAAAGCAGTAATTCCCACAATAATTAATATAAAATAAAATGATATATCACTTAAAATATTTGCTGAAGCAACCTCTAAAGAAGATAGAGCTGTTTTAACAAACTTACGAACCAAATCAGCAATATACAATCCAATAACAAAAATAACTATTGCGCCAAACAAATTAGGGATATATAGTATAAGTTCGTTAATAGTATTTGAAACAACGCTCCAACCTAAAGTATCTGTTGCTGCCATAAAAAAGATCAGTATTAATATCCAATACACAAATTTGCCTACAATTTTACTTGGTTTATTTGTCCATTCAACATTCTTAAGCCATTTTATCTCACTAAATTTTTGAACGGCATTATCCAGCTTAACTATTTTTAATAATTTAACAACGATTTTTGAAACGATTTTTGAAACAATCCATCCAATTAATATTAGCAGCAACGCTCCAATTATTTAAGGAAGAGCCTCTAAAAAAGTTTCACCTAAAGCTGTAAATGATTTAAATATAATCTCTGTCCAATAATTTACTTGTTCCATAATTAAATATTTTATTTTTTATTATTATTTAACAATTTTTTTGCAGATTCACCCGCTTTTACAGTAAATAATTCTGCTGTATCGCCAATTAGTTGACTTAACTTAACACTATTCATACCCCTCTTTTTAAGATAATCAGACGGTTCTTTTCCTTTGTTAAATTCCTTAAAAGAATTTTTTTTCTCTTTATGGTTCATATTCACCTCTCTCTTTTGTCTTTATATGCTGGTAATACAATTTCTGCTTTGCTCGTTTTATACGCATTTTAACAGCACTCTCACTAATATCCAGAATGCTCTGAATATCCTTTATAGTGTAATCATCCTGATATTTCCATAACAGAATCAATCTCTCCTCTTCAGAAATATTCTGCATCATTTTTGAAAGGGAATACAAATCTAATTCAAAAAAAATTCATCACTAATTTCCTTTTC
>JAYEOD010000269.1:0-2784 GCA_034722575.1 Bacteroidota bacterium
CTCCTCCTCTTCTCCTCTTAATTGATAATAACCACGCTTTTGATTAAAATTAAGAATCACCCAAGCTAATTCCTCTTTAGTAATAGGCTCTTCAAGCGCTTTCTTTCGTAAAAAATAAATCGTCCAGTCGTAAGGAACATTTTTAATTTCAGTATGTCTCTGTTTAAAATCCTCCAACATTTCATTAAACGACCTCTTAAACAAGAATTCATGTTTTTTATTATCGATTCTGTAAGCCAATTTCGCTTCATTATTTTCAATAAATTGACCTTTTCGTTTTTCAAAATCAATAGAAGCCCTATAATGTTCAGGTAAAAACCCCATTACATTTAAAACTCTATGCAGCCGTTCTCTACGCAACAACGACCGTTGCCTCAATCTTCTCACTCCCCTATACCCAGTTCTTTCAGAAGTTTGAGAAATAGAGTTGCCTTTCCCGAAATCTGAAAGAACATCCTGACTCATAGGAATAATTCTAGAACCCATACCAATTATCCTACCGTCTCTATTTTCAAAATTATTTTCTATTAATGCCCAACCTATTGAATTTGTACCTAAATCTAATCCAAGTATTTTTTTCATATCTATAAGGGTTATTATTTTTTATTTGATTTACTTTTTTTTACTTATAAAGATTAAAATTACAAAAAATATTTGCACAATAAGAATATTCGTTCTATTTTTGTTAAACAAATTGAAGCTATTCACAATAAGGATTATTCCGTTGTGAAAACATTCAAAGCGGTTTGCTAATAACAAATCGCTTTTTTTATTTTTTTTTGCAGATACAATTACTAATATTTCAGAGCCTTATCTTTTAATCAAACCACCTTAAAATTGAATAGACTAAAAATATTCGCTTTTACATTATAATTTATAGCAATATCCTTTTACCACTGTGCTTTTTTTGCATAAAGCAAATTCATAATAACAAACTATATTTCAAGTCAAATGGCAGTATCATTAAATTCAGTGCTATAAAGAAGTCGTAATAAAATCGTATTAAATTCCACTTTAATATATATATTTCATATTTTTGCGAAAATTTTATCCACTATGTTATTTAGTTCGTTAATTTTCTTATATACTTTTTTACCTATAGTATTATTGCTATATTATTTTGCAGATAAAAAGTATCAGAATAAATTATTATTAATTGCGAGTCTTGTTTTCTTTGCATGGGGTGGAGTAAGTTATACTTTAATACTTATTTCATCGCTAATTATCAATTATATATCTGGTGTTTTAATTAATAAATTTGATGGCAAAAGCACAGCTAAAGTAATACTTACAATAGGGATTATTCTTAATTTAGCTACTCTTGGCGTATTTAAGTATGCCTCTTTTGTAGTAGAAAATTTGAACTATCTTATAAACTTGTATAGCGATTATAAAATAGATGATCCGGGAATTATTCTCCCTCTTGGGATATCATTTTACACCTTTCAAGCAATGTCGTATATTATAGATGTTTACCGTAAGGAAGCTGAAGTGCAGAAAAATTTCTTCAAACTTGCATTATACATATCGTTTTTTCCACAACTCATTGCCGGGCCAATAGTTCGTTATCAGAACATTGCAGATCAACTCACCAACAGAAAAAAACATTTAACAAACTTATCATTTGGGATACAACGTTTTGCCTTAGGTTTAGGTAAAAAGGTTCTGCTTGCAAACCAATTTGGACTAGTAGCAGATAAAGCTTTTTCACTCCCTGTTATGGAGATCAACTCTTCAACAGCATGGATTGGAGTATTAGCTTATACAATGCAAATTTACTTCGACTTTTCAGGTTATTCAGATATGGCAATTGGTTTAGGTAGAATGTTTGGTTTTAATCTGCCTGAAAATTTCAACTTTCCATATATGGCAAAGTCTATGCGAGAATTTTGGCAGCGATGGCATATCACTCTTTCTGTATGGTTTAAGAATTACCTGTATTTTCCTTTAGGAGGAAGTAAAAAAGGAAAAAACAGAACTATTATAAATTTATTAATAATTTTCTTTGCTACTTCTATATGGCATGGAGCAAGTTGGAATTTTGTTATCTGGGGAATGACTCATGGAGTTTTTATGATGCTTGAAAGATTAGGTTTGGGTAAAATAATCGAGAAAATGTGGCGACCATTCCAACACATTTATGCAATGTTAATCATTATTGTAACTAGGGTTTTCTTTAAAGCCGATACTTTTGATTATGCCTGGGGATACTTCACTGAACTTTTTACATTTAATTTCAACGAAATTCATTTTCTTTTATCCTCTGACGTTTTAAATATAAAATTTCTTATTGTATCAATTATCGGAATACTAAGTAGCACTCATTTTTGGCTGTTTATAGAGAAAAAATTAAATAGCAGAATTAGAATTTTAAATAATGAGTTGCAATATCATATAAAAATTATCAGCAACATAAGCATTAGTTTCATCGTTGCATTTAGTATTATTTTATGTACTATGATGTTATTGAACGATTCATATAATCCATTCATTTACTTCAGATTTTAACAAAATCAAATCATTGTACCATGAAAAATCATAAGGTAAAAATAAAACACTTAAGCTTCAGTTTAATACCTTTCTTATTTCTTATTACTCTTACAGCACCTTTTCTTTGTAGATATAACAAGACTATAAATTCTAGCGAAAATCTGGAAAACAGAAAATTAGCCGAAGAGCCTGAGTTAGATATAAATCATTTAGATCCTTACCCAAAGAATTACGAAAATTACTACAACGATCATTTTGGTTTAAGAAATACATATCTGGAATTCAATAACTATT